>JAYTXS010000296.1:0-7510 GCA_043742845.1 Gammaproteobacteria bacterium | reverse complement strand
TCATGAACCCGCGGCGACTGCGCGCACTTCCAGGCCAACGCATGCTCGCGGCCGCCGCCGCCGATGATCAGTACCCGCATGACTCAGTGACGAAAGTGGCGCATGCCGGTGAATACCATGGCGATGCCGTGCTCGTCGGCCGCGGCGATGACCTCGGCATCGCGCTTGGAGCCGCCGGGCTGAACCACCGACTTGATACCGAGTTCGGCCAGGGTGTCGAGTCCGTCGCGAAAGGGGAAGTAGGCATCGGACGCGATACTCGAGCCTTGCATGTCGAGGCCAGCGTCCTTGGCCTTGAGGGCGGCGATTTTACTGCTCACCACCCGGCTCATCTGCCCGGCGCCTATCCCTAGAGTGGCCTTGTTCTTGACGCAGACAATGGCATTGGATTTGACATATTTCGCCACTCGCCACGCGAAAATAAGATCGTCGAGTTCAGCGAGCGTGGGGATGCGTTGGGTCACCACACGCAGGTCCTGCGCTCGGATCACGCCTTGGTCACGGGTCTGCACCAAGAGGCCGCCGGCGACACTTTTGTATTCCAGCAACTGTGTCACCGGCACTGCGAGGTCACCGGTCCGCAGAACCCGCACATTTTCCTTCGCCGCCAGCATCTCCAGTGCGGCGTCCGAGACGCTCGGCGCGAGAATCACTTCGACGAATTGCTGCTCCAGGATTGCCCGCGCAGTTGCGCCATCCAATTCGCGATTCAAGGCGATGACACCGCCGAATGCCGAGGTAGGGTCGGTGCGATAGGCCTGCGCGTAGGCTTCCGTGATGTCCTCGGCACGGGCGACGCCGCAGGGATTGGCGTGCTTGACGATGACACAGGCGGGGAATTCGAATTGGCGCACGCATTCAAGCGCCGTGTCGCTGTCGGCGATGTTGTTGTACGACAGTTCTTTGCCTTGTATCTGCGTGGCTTGCGTCACCGACGCGCCGAGGGCGCGTGGATCGGTGTAGAACGCGGCCTGCTGATGCGGATTCTCGCCGTAGCGCAAATCCCAATGCTTGCGAAACGACAGATTCAAATCATCCGGGAAGGTGGGTGCTGCGCCGCCGATGGCGCCGGTGAAGTAGGCGGATACCATGGCGTCGTACTGGGCCGTGTGCGCGAATGCCTTGGCGGCGAGTCTGCGTCGCATGGCGTCATTGGTCGCGCCTTGGTTGGCTGCCAATTCGTCGAGCAGCGCGCGGTAGTCACCGGGGTCGACTACGACCGTGACGGAGGCGTGATTCTTGGCGGCTGCTCGCACCATGGCCGGACCGCCGATGTCGATATTATCGACCGCATCTTCGTAACTGGCGCCCGGGCGTGCCACCGTGGCGGCAAAAGGATAGAGATTGACTGCCAACAGATCGATGGGTTCGATGGCGTGCTCGCTCATGACCGCTTCATCGACGCCGCGCCTTCCTAAAAGGCCGCCATGAATTTTGGGATGCAGGGTTTTGACCCGGCCGCCCATGATTTCGGGAAAGCCTGTGTGCTCAGCCACTTCCTTGACTACGATGCCGTGGCTCACCAGCAGCTTGGCGGTGCCGCCGGTCGATAATAGCTCTATGCCGCGTTCGCGCAACTCGCGGGCAAGTTCAACGATGCCGGTCTTGTCGGAAACGCTGAGTAACGCGCGGCGGACGTGCGTGAGCAACGGCGCGCCTACTCGTTGAGGCCAAACTCTTTGAGTTTCTTGCGCAAGGTGCCGCGATTGATGCCGAGAATGGTCGCGGCGCGGCTTTGATTGCCCTGCACATGGCCCATGACGACCTTGAACAATGGCTCTTCCACCTCGCGCATCACGAGGTCGTATAAATGCGCGGGTTTGTGGCCGTTGAGGGTTTCAAAATAGCATTGCAGGGCTTCTTCGGCCTGTGAGCGCAGTGGTACGCCCTTGCCATTCACCTTCAGATCGCGGCCGTTGAAGGCCGGCGATATATCTCTACGTGATTTCGATTTCTTTTTCGCGACCATGGCCTAAGTCCAACTTCCCGCGCTTACGCAGCGCGATACAAATCTGTGTCGTAGTGTTCCAGCAGCGTTGATAATTGCTCCTGCGGCGTCTCGATTTGCACGAGCCGATTGCGCAGGGCTTCTTGCCCGGGATGCTGCCGAAAATACCAACTCAAGTGTTTGCGTGCCACACGAACACCCGTCTCATCGCCGTAAAATGCGTACAGGTCTTCGAGGTGGTCGCGCATAATATCACGTACTTTTTCCGGCGCCAGAGTTGCGCGTGATTCGCCGCTGTTGAGGAAAAAATTGACTTCGTCGAAAATCCATGGCCTGCCCTGAGCAGCGCGGCCGATCATGATGCCGTCGCAGCCGGTGGCTCGTAACGTTTGCAGCGCGCGTTGCGGAGAGTCGATATCGCCGTTCGCAAACACCGGTATCTTGACGGCGGCTTTGATGATGGCCGCTGTTTCGTGTTCGGCGTTCCCCTGATATAGATCGGCGCGCGTGCGGCCATGGACCGCAAGTGCTTGAATGCCGTTGTCTTGCGCGATGGCTGCGATGCGCGCGCCGTTCTTGTGTTCGCGGTCCCAGCCGGTGCGGATCTTGAGCGTCACGGGCACGTCGACGGCCTCGACCACGCTGTGCAAAATCCGCGCAACCAGCGGCTCATCTTGCAGCAGCGCGGAGCCCGCCAATCGGTTACAGACTTTTTTCGCGGGACAGCCCATGTTGATGTCGATGATTTCCGCGCCGGCATCGACATTGCGGCGCGCCGCCTCAGCCATCATCTGCGGATCGTAGCCGGCGATCTGCACCACGCGGGGACTAGGTTCTCCCGTGTGATCCATGCGCCGGCGCGATTTCGGCGTGTCCCACAGGCGCACATCGGCGCTGAGCATCTCTGAGGCCGCCAAGCCTGCGCCAAATCGGCGGCATAGAATGCGAAACGGGCGATCGGTTACTCCGGCCATGGGGGCCAGCACCACGTTTGACGGCAATGTGTAGCGGCCGATTTTGACCGCGGGCGTCGTGTTCACCGCTTCTCTTGCGGCGCAACATCGTTGGCACAGGCAATTTTCTGATCGACCCTGCGAAGACATACGTCGATCTCAAATCCTTCGGCATTCTTGCCAGGATCGAGAATCTGCAGCGTGGCGTCGACTCGCTCGCCGGGTGCCAGCAGCTTGACTGTGGGTTTGCCCAAGTATTCGGAGGGTTCGAAGTCACGTGCGCCGATGCGCTTGCCGAATCGATCGGCGAGCGTCACTCGCAGCAGGGGATAGGGCTGCAGTTGGGCGGCGATGTTGAGAATGCTGGCACGCACTCGCAAGGTGCCGTTAGCGTCCGGGTCACCGGTCACCCCCCATTGGCGAAGTTGGTAGGCGGAAAAATTTGCCGGCGCGGCTTGCGCAGTGCCCATCGCACCGTACCGATTTGCGATCTGCAGCATCAATAGCAATGCTGCGGCGACGACCGCGGCGAGCCACAGGATGAAGCGTCGGCGCTCAGAACCGGCCAGTTCGGTATGCCTCCTGAGAATCGCCGGCTGCCGTCCTTCCTCGAAGCCCTCAAGCATATCGCGGCGTATATCGTCCGATACTTCGGCTGCCTCGTATCCGCCGACGCGCCGCTCCGGGTGCGGGGGAGGTTCGGGTGCCGGTGGTAGTTGCAGCGCGGGCTTTTTGGATTCGATGAAGATGCGATCCAATTCGCCGGGCGGCAGGGTGAACTCCATCGAGCGTTCCATATCTGGCGCGTCATCGACTTCATCCGCTTCATTCGATTCATTCGATTCATTCGATTCATCGGCACCATCGGCGGTACCGGCCGCCCGTAGTCCTGGCGACTCCTGCTCGCTGTGCGAGGTATGCTCGTCCTCTGTCCAGTCCAGAACTTGAAGGTGCGCGATCTCGACACCCGGGGGGCCGAATTCTTCGTAATCCTTTGCCACCGCTTGAGCGATCTGAGGTAGACCCGCCGATTCTAAAATGCTGTCTGCTCGCTCTTCGAGATCCAAAGGCGATTCGCCGCCGACGAAGCCGCTGGAATCTTCTGCAAGACGCGCCAGGGCATTGAACACATCTCCGCACCGTCCGCAACGCACCTGACCGCCTGCAGCGCGCAGCACTTCTGCCGATAACCGGAACACGGTCTGGCATTTGGAGCATTGAGTGAACAATTTAGGGGACTCTCCGCGCGTAGATGCAGCACCAGTCATCGCGCTCAACGATGTGCACCATATCAAACGCCGAAGCGTAGGCGGCTTTTACCGCATAGGCTTGAGTTTTCAACAGGCCCGACAGCAGCAAGTAGCCTCCGACCTCGCAGGCCGCCGTCAATTGTGGCGCCAGCTCGATCAACGGCCCTGCGAGAATATTCGCCACCACGCAGAAAGCAGGGGTGACGGGCTCACCGGGAAGTGAGACTTCGATGTTCTCACCTACGCCGTTGCGAAACGCATTGTCACGTGTGGCAATGAGTGCCTGGGGATCGATGTCGATGGCGCAAACATGTGCGGCGCCAAGTTTCAGGGCGGCAATTCCCAAAATCCCGGAGCCGCAGCCATAATCGATGATGCTGCGGCCCGCCAGCGGCAGGGATTCCAAGATTTGCAGACACAGAGCGGTGGTGGGATGAGTGCCGGTGCCGAAGGCGAGGCCTGGGTCGAGCCGAACCACCACAGCATCCGGCTGATCCGGCGGTTCGGCGACGGTGGGACAGACCCACAGGCGCCGGCCGAAGCGCAGGGACTTCCAATCGGTGAGCCAGACGCGCTCCCAGTCCTGATCGGCCACCGCCCGGATGTGGGCTGTCTGCGTAATGTGCGGCCCCAATGCGCCGGCCAGGCGCTCGAGGCGCAGAGCCACCTCACTGGACACTGCATCGGCGTCGGATTCCTGGAACAGCGCGCACACCCGCGTGTCGCTCCATAATCTGAATTCGCCGGGTTTGGGCTCGAGCACCGGCTCGTCGCCGCCATCGAGAAAGGTGACGGAGCTTGCGCCGATGTCGAGCAAGACCCCCTCCACCCGCTCGACACTCAAGGACGCGAGTGGGAATTCGATTTCATAGAACGTCATCGATGCAACGTCCTCAAGGGATGTCACTTCAATCCCAGGCGCCGCTCTAGATAATGAATATCGGTGCCGCCCTGCCTAAAGGCGGAGTGATTGAATATTTCCTGATGCAGCGGGATGTTGGTCTTGATGCCTTCAACCACCATTTCGGCGAGGGCGTTGCGCATGCGCGCGATGGCCGTATCGCGGGTGTCGCCGTAGGCAATGACCTTGCCGATCATGGAGTCGTAGAAGGGTGGCACGTTGTAGCCGGTATAGACGTGGCTATCGACCCGGATGCCAGGGCCGCCCGGTGAGTGCCACAGGCGGATGGGTCCGGGCGAGGGTACGAAGGTTTTCGGATCCTCGGCATTGATTCGGCATTCCACTGCATGGCCGCGAATCTGGATGTCGTTCTGGCTATAGGGCAGGGGTTCGCCCGCGGCGATGAGCAGTTGTGCCTTGACGATGTCGATACCGGTCACGAGTTCGGTCACTGGATGTTCAACCTGCACCCGAGTGTTCATCTCGATGAAGTAGAACTCATTGTCCTGATACAGGAACTCGAGCGTGCCGGCGTTGCGGTAGCCCACTTCACGGCAGGCCTTGGCGCAGCGCTCGCCCATGGTCTTGCGCTGCTTGGCCGTGAGGCCGGGCGCGGGCGCCTCTTCGATGACCTTCTGGTGGCGGCGCTGCATGGAGCAATCGCGCTCGCCCAAGTGCACCACATTGCCGTAATTGTCGGCGAGAATCTGAAACTCGATATGCCGCGGCTTCTCAAGGAACTTCTCCATGTAAACCTGGGGGTTGCCGAAAGCGGCGAGGGCCTCGGCTTGGGTGACACTGATGGCGTTCAGCAACGAAGCGTCACTGTGCACCACCCGCATGCCGCGGCCGCCGCCGCCGCCCGAGGCTTTGATAATCACGGGATAGCCGATGTCCTTGGCAATGCGGAAATTCTCATCTACATCGGTGCCCAAGGGCCCGTCCGAACCCGGCACACAGGGCACACCGGCCGCTTTCATGGTCTTGATGGCGGACACTTTGTCGCCCATGCGGCGGATGGTGTCCGCGCGCGGTCCTACGAAAATGAAACCGCTTTTTTCCACGCGCTCAGCGAAATCGGCGTTTTCCGAAAGAAATCCGTAGCCCGGATGAATGGCGACCGCGTCGGTGACCTCGGCGGCGCTGATAATGGCGGGCATGTTGAGATAGGACAGCGCTGATTGCGGCGGGCCTATGCAAACAGTCTCGTCCGCAAGCAGTACGTGCTTGGTATTGAAGTCTGCGGTCGAATGCACTGCGACGGTCTTGATGCCAAGCTCGCGGCAGGCCCGCAGAATACGAAGGGCGATCTCGCCGCGGTTAGCGATGACGACTTTTTCGAGCATTGTGGCTATTCGATGATGAAAAGCGGTTGGCCGAACTCGACCGCCTCGCCGTTCTTGGCGAGCATGGCTGAGACTCGCCCCGCCTTGTCGGACTCGATCTGGTTCATCATCTTCATGGCTTCGATGATGCACAGGATCTGCCCGACCTTGATTTCGCTGCCGATCTCGACGAAGGCTTTGGAGCCGGGCGACGCCGCGGAGTAATAGGTGCCAACCATCGGCGAAGTGACGGTGTAATCGTCGTTGCGCGGTTTGTGCTCGCCTGCCGAAGTGGCCGGCAGTGCGGGAGCTGCGGGCGGTGCAGCCTGGGCCATCGGGGCCATTTGCATCGGGGCCTGCATGGCCATCCGTGGGTGCCGGCTGATGCGCACCGATTCTTCTCCCTCGGAGATTTCCAGCTCCGAGATCCCAGATTCTTCGAGCAGTTCGATGAGTTTTTTTACTTTGCGAATGTCCATCCGCGAACCTCTTGGATTATTTGTTTAGGCGCGGCTTAGGCGCGCGCAAGCGGCTTCGAGCGCCAGCTCGTAGCCAATGGGACCCAATCCGATGATGCAGCCGACCGCGATATCCGACAGATACGAATGGTGTCGAAAGCTCTCGCGGCCGAACACGTTGCTCAAGTGAACCTCGATGAAGGGTACGGCCACCGCGAGGAAGGCGTCGCGCAGCGCAATGCTGGTGTGCGAATAGCCGGCTGGGTTGATGATAACGAACGCAACGTCCTGCTTCTTCGTCGCATGAATGCCGGCGATCAACTCGTGCTCGGCGTTGCTCTGCAGCGCCAATAGGTCATGGCCCCGCTCGTGCGCAATGCCCACCAGCTTCGCCTCGATGGTGGGCAATGAATCGGAACCATAGATGGCAGGCTCGCGCGTGCCGAGAAGATTCAAGTTCGGACCATTTAGCAGCAGAATTCGAGCCATCTCGCGTGAAGTCCGGCGCTGTCGCATTGCGAAGGTCCGCGATAATAACCAGAAATGGAGGTGAAAAGGCAAGCTTCGGCGGCGAACGTCGCCGGTATCAGCCTAGCCGGGTAGCTTGGGCTTAAGTGCTTGCAGCCCGTCGGCGATGGCCTGCCGGGCGGCGGGGAGCTCTACTAGGCCCATGTC
>JAYTXS010000295.1:0-2002 GCA_043742845.1 Gammaproteobacteria bacterium | reverse complement strand
GCGGACCCGGACAAGTTTTCAAAAATCTGACAACCCGTAAGGAAAAATCATGGCACTGCGAATTTCTGCTCCTCTACTGACCATGGCGGCTCTCCTCATCGGCGCGCCGACCATTGCCGACGATGCCGGGCTCGGCAAGGACCTCAAGGCGACGATTGCTTTGCAGGGAATGACCTGCGATCAATTGCTCACGGCGAAACGGAACGGCGACAGCGACTATACGGCCGCGTGCAAGGACGGCAATCGCTACCACATCTACGTCAACGCGCAGGGGCGGGTGATCGTGCAGAAACTCTAGACCCTACGATCGCCCGGAGCATCTCGGCGTGCCGCTGTTCGGCTTTTGAGATGCCGCCGCGCGATATGCGCGCGCGACGACCACAACAGAGGACCCCATGACGACTTTATTCGATCCGCTCAAAGTAGGCGACTTGACGCTGCCGAACCGCATCTTCATGGCACCGCTCACCCGCAGCCGCGCGGGCACTGCTCGCATCCCCAATGCTTTGATGGCTGAGTATTACGCCCAGCGCGCTTCTGCCGGACTGATCTTGACCGAGGCGACTGTGGTGTCGCCGATGGGCATCGGTTATGCCGAGACACCGGGCATCTGGTCCGCGGAACAGGTGGAAGGCTGGAAACTCACTACGCGCGCCGTGCATGAGGCCGGCGGCCATATTTTCCTGCAGCTGTGGCACGTGGGCCGGGTCTCAGATCCGAGTTTCCTGAGCGGCGCACTGCCGGTGGGTCCGAGCGCTATCGCCGCCAAAGGCAATGTCAGCCTGGTCAGCCCGGCGACGCCCTTCGTCGTCCCGCGCGCCCTCGAGCGGGCGGAAATTTCTGGCGTCATCGAGGATTTCCGCCAGGGTGCGGTCAACGCGCAGCTAGCCGGTTTCGACGGTGTAGAACTGCATGGCGCAAACGGCTATTTGTTCGACCAGTTTCTGCAGGACGGCAGCAATTTGCGCAGCGACGATTATGGCGGATCGATCGAGAACCGGGCCCGCCTGATGCTGGAGGCGGCCGATGCGGCCATCTCCGTGTGGGGCCCGGGGAGAGTGGGTGTGCATCTGGCGCCACGCGCCGACGCGCATTCTATGGGCGATTCGGATTTGCCGGCCACCTTCAAGTACGTCGCACGCCGGCTCGGAGAGCGCAAGATCGCCTTCCTATGCGCGCGCGAATATTTGGGACCCGATCGGCTTGGTCCGAAACTCAAGGCGGCTTTCGGCGGCGTCTACGTCGCCAATGAGAAATTCACGTATGACTCCGCCGCGCAGGTGGTTGCGGACGGGGACGCCGATGCGGTGGGCTTCGGCCGGCTGTTTATCGCCAACCCAGATCTGCCGCGGCGCTTCGCGCTAGGGGCGGCTCTCAATCAACTACGCACGGCGGAGTTTTATACGAGAGGTGCCATCGGCTACACGGATTATCCGAGCTTGGCGCATGTGCGTTAGAGTCCCGACTTGAACAGCAGCCACGCTCGCGTGAAGGATCGAGTTTCCTCTGGGGTGTAGAGCCTTTGCAGCTCTAACCGGCTGCGGATGGCCAGCGGCGGGTAGATGATGGTATTGCCGCGTACGGCGGGCTCAAGCAACGGCAGCGCTGCTGCATTGGCCGTGGCGAAGCCGATAAAACGCGTCACCGACGCGGAGTTTTCCGGCCGCATGACAAAGTTGATGAAGGCGTTTGCCGCTGCGGCATTCGGCGAGTCGGCCGGGATGACCATATTGTCGATGTAGAAAGGCACCATTTCGCGCGCGAACGCGTAGTCAATCTTAATGCTGCCGTGCGACTCGCCCACCATGCGGCGCGCAACCATGGCGTCTCCGGAATAGCCGATCGCCAGACACAGTACCCCAGGAATCCAGCATGCTGATACCGCAGCCGGCGAATTTGGCAGCGATACTTTTCTTCAGCACCATGTCCAAGCTATCCAAGGGCGCGTTAGGCATGATGGCCCGGATCTTGTCGCTGTTGTAAAGCAGCCCGGTGGTTCCCC
>JAYTXS010000294.1:0-7046 GCA_043742845.1 Gammaproteobacteria bacterium | reverse complement strand
CGGTGATGACGACGCTCCCTGCCGCCGCGACGTTGGGCCCAATGATCGAGGATTTGTCGCATCTGGGCGGTGTTCCAGGCCATGAACGATATTGGCAAGCAGATTAACGCCTCCGCAGCCGCCTGCATCTCGCGGCCGAGCATGATCCAGCTAAAGCGCACTTCACTGTCGACGCCAAGAATCAGCTCCGGCAGCTGCGCCTCGCCCATCCGACGCTGAATCGTTTGCCCAAGTGCCACCAAAGCAGCGGCGGCACCATCCGCACTGCATCGCGAAGCGATGCCGCTCATGCGCAGAAACCCGATCTGCAGGGTAAGCCTGAGCTTGAGCTCCCGGCGGCGGCGTTCCTCGATGATCCAGGCTTCTTCAGCCGAAAACTGGAAAAACACTTCGACCTCGAAGGCCATCACTTCGCGCGGCAAGTGCCGACGACCCAGAAATGTCGCGTGCCAGCTGTCCATTGCGCACCCCACGAGGGCCGCACAATACACCCCGGCTGAAGGTAATCAGCAAGTCATTGAATACAAGATGAGAATCGGCACCCCTTCAATTTCAGGCAAATGCTACCGTATGTGTCTGCACCAAAAATGAGGGGACCCCAACCCTGACCGCCAAGTGAACACGTGCGCGGTTCCAGACTTTTTTACGAAACGATTCTCGTTGGCATGGCAAATATCAGAATTAAACGGTGCAGTGTTTCTTTTTAGAGTGAACTTTGTATCGCAAAGTTGGTAACTTTGTAGTACAAAGTAGACTTATGATCGCGTCTCAAATCGGAGAAGTCGTATGCGCGTAACGCGCCCCAAGACCAGACAACGCCGAGGCCCGATCGCTTGGGGCTTATGGGCGGTGCTGTTCGCCGCTCCTTTTGCACAAGCCGCGGAGCTCGATTTAACCGCCTACCGCGGCAAGGTCGTGTATGTGGATTTTTGGGCTTCATGGTGCGGCCCCTGCAGACAGTCCTTCCCCTGGTTGGACGGTCTTGAGCGCGAATATGGGGCGCAGAATCTCGTCGTGATCGGAATTAATGTCGATAAGGACCGCGACAAGGCAGAACGATTTCTTACCGACACGCCGGCCGACTTTCCAATTCTTTACGACCCGAAGGGCGAGATTGCCACGGCCTACAAAGTCGCCGGCATGCCGAGCGGCATCTTAATCGATCGTACCGGTCAGGTGCGCTTTCAGCACGTTGGCTTTTCCGAGAAACAGAAGGGACTTTATGAAGAACAACTGCAGACGCTACTCGCTGAAAAGAGCCACTGATGGTCTCATGCGGACCGCGAGGCGACCGATGGGGCGGCTATTCGGCGCGCTCATCGTGGGAGCTGCCGTGTGCGGCAGCAACGGTTGTACAGTACTCGGCGCCAAACCGTGGGAACACGACTTGATGGCGGAGCGCGCGATGCAGATGGGTGCGTACCCGATTGAAGCGGGGATGGATGATCATATCTACTTCAGCAAAGAGGCCTCGAGCGGGGGGCGCAGCTTCGCCGGCGGGGGATGCGGGTGCAATTAAGGTCCAGGGGTTCTCCCACGAACACCACGGGGATGCGCCGAGCGCTCGCGGCGGCGGCGGCGGGCTTACTGGCAAGCGGGCACGCCACGGCGCAAGACGAGACGCCGGTCGATGCGCCCACGACGACTGTTGATTCGGCACTACTCGTCTACCACGAGGTGAACCGAGTCCAAGCCATTGAACCGGACGTTAACGTCAGTCACAAATTTGGTGAAGACAGTACGCTCACTTTCGGTATTACCGCCGACTCGCTCACGGGAGCCACGCCATTAGGCGCCGTCCCCTCGACACTGCCGCAGACCTACGTGCGGCCGTACAGAGTCATTCCGCTCGGCACGCCAGTGACGGTCACGACTGCCTCCGGCGGCTCGACGGTGGTGCTCGTGCCGCCACCGACCGGCGCTAAAACGCAAACGCTGGCCGCGAGCACCATCGTTCCCCCTAACACTTACCCCCTCGATCACGGATTTTACGATCGACGCGTCGCGGGCCATTTGGGATGGGAGCAGGCGCTCACACAGAATTTCAAAGTGAATGGCGGTATCGCTTATTCGAAGGAGCACGACTATCGTTCGGAAAGCGCCAATCTGGGAGTGTCCCAGGACTTCAACGGCCACAACACGACGTTGAGCGCGGCAGTGAACTACGAATCCGACCTCTCGTTCCCGATCGGCGGAACACCGACACCACTCACCCCGATGAACGGCAATTGGAAAGGCCCGGATACCATACTTCACGAAATTGATGCCGTCGTCGGGATCACTCAGGTGATGAACCGCCGCTGGCTCACGACGTTGAGTTACTCCTACAGCAACGAGCACGGCTATCAAAACGACCCTTACAAAATCATATCCGTCGTCGACCCGTTGAGTGGGCAGCCCAATGAGCAACTGTACGAGAACCGGCCGACCTTAAGGCGCAAGCAAAGTCTTTTTTTTGGCAACAAAATCCATCTTGAGCGAGACGTGATTTCCGCCTCCGTGCGCGGGTTTAAAGATGACTGGGGCGTCAAATCGTTAACCGCCGATTTACGCTATCGGTGGCAGATGGGTCCCGACTATTACCTCGAGCCGCACGTGCGCTATTACACACAAAGTGCCGCCGATTTCTTCCGCTACTATCTCGTGAGCAATGAGGCCATGCCGCAATACGCTACCGCCGATACGAGGCTAGCTAAGTTTCATGCGCAGACTTTTGGAATGAAATTGGGAGTAGCGATCAGCGAGACCTCAGAGGCGAATCTGCGTGTCGAATATTATGACCAGCACGGCAATGGCTCACCGGCCGGCGCGATCGGGCAGTTGCAGCGGCAGAATCTATTTCCGGATTTAAAGGCCTACACTTTGCTGCTCGGTTACACGTTTGCTTTCTGAGGCCACAGAACGACCTCGACTGGAGCGCCGCCAAGTGGTCGCAGCCCATCATGATCAATCGGCGCAGTTCACTGCTATGGCTAGCCCCTGTGTGGTGCTCGTCGATACGGATGCTGAGAACCTTGGCGCTGAGGTGGGAGAACTTGTCAAGAACGAAGCGCTGCGCATCGAGGCCAAATTCTCGCGCTACCGTCCGAGTGTTGTGACTGAGATCAATGAGACGGCGGGACAAGCAATTGAAGTCGATGATGAAACGGCCGATCTCATCGACTACTCGATGGTGTGCTATGCCTTAAGTGAGGGGCTGATCGACATCACTTCCGGAGCTCTGCGACGGGCGTGGAAATTCGATCGGTCGGAGGTGGTGCCAACCAAGCTTCAGGTGCGCGAGGCCCTCCGATACGTGGGCTGGAGACGGGTCCGCTGGGAGCGCCCGATTCTGCGTCTTGAGGCCGGCATGGAAATCGATTTTGGCGGCATGGGCAAGGAGTATGCGGTCGACCGGGCTCTCGCGCTCGTCGTAGCCCACAGTAGCGCTCCCGTTCTAGTTAATTTCGGCGGTGATCTGCGCGTTTCTGGCCCGCGGCAAGACGGCACTCCCTGGTATGTCGCCATCGAGGATGTAGATCGCGCCGGTGCCGCCGCGGGATTGTTGGAGCTCTCAAGCGGTGCGCTCGCCACCAGCGGCGATAGCCACCGCTATGTGATGAGGGCAGGCGTCCGATTTGGGCATGTGCTCAACCCAAAAACCGGCTGGCCCATTGCTGACGCGCCCAGGTCCGTGACCGTGCACGCTGCCACCTGCACGGAAGCGGGGCTGCTCGCCAAGCTCGCCTTGCTTCGCGGGGTGGGCGCCGAGGAGTTCCTGAAATTAGAAAAGGCGCGGGCGTGGTGCGTCAGGTAATGTCGCGTCATGCCGCTTCCTCGTCAGCCTCTGCAGCAGCGCCATCTGGGGTGGCCGATTCTGCCATTAGGCACGTCAGTGACACGGCTCTGTGGGTTGCGACCTTTAGAGCGAAAGAAGGGCAGCGGGCAGACGCCGCGTTTGATGGCGGATGACTATCGGTTGGGCGAATTGACCCGTCGTGAGGGCGTGCGCACGGTACTGTCCGAGGTGGTGGTTGAAACAGTGGTCTCCGAAATCACGTTCAGTCAGCTCGTGCGGCACGAACTCCGACGCCTCTCAATCGCTGAGCCGATTCTTCAAGATGAGGCCTTTTACGCGACGGCCCTGCGACGACGCGTCGAAGATAAATCCCACCCGGTTGATCGGTTTTTGACGCTTCTGCATCGCTGGAAGGCGGCGCAGTTACCAGATACGGAAGAGGCTTGCGCCCAAAGCCCAATCGCCAATTACTCCGAGCGGGATTTGCTTACTGAGCAGGCCGGTAAATAGTGCGTAGTCCATCAGGCAGCATAACGAACATGCTTTTCTTGAAAGAGATTTTGTATCACCTGAGGTTGACGTTGCCGTCGACGCAGGTGACTGCGAACGCTCGCCATCATCTTGGGTCGGTTGCTCGGGCGGCTTTTTCCAAGGCCATTGGTCTTCACGTCTTGGTTGAGCAGTTCATCCGGATTGAGCTCCGGACAGTATCCGGGCAAGCGGATCAGGCGCAATCGCGCCTGGTTAGCGAGGACGAACTCCTTGGCAATGACCGAGCGATGAACCGGATGCCCATCGACAATCAGATAGAGCTTGCCGGGAGCCTGTTGGAGAAGGCGCCGCATGAAGCGGACAAACAATCGGCCGTCGAACTTGCCCTGAAACACCATGAAGGCCAAATGCCCGCGATTAGTGATCGCCGAAATCATATTGCAGCCAAAGCGCTGCCCCGTGGCGCGGATGACCGGCGTTTCACCCAGTGGGGCATAACTCGTGCCGCTCACATGATCGCTGCGCAAGCCCATCTCATCGCCCCAATAAATCACAGCCTTTTCCTGTTTCGCCTGACGGGCAATGGCTGGATATTCCGTGCGCAACCAGCGGGCAATCGCCGCATCGTTGCGCTCGTACGCGCGGCGCACCGGCTTTCGCGCACTCATGCCCCAGCCGTTCAGGTAGCGTCCCACCGTGCTCAGGGATACCACCACCCCGTACTCGCGCTCGATCAAACTCACCACTGCGGCTCGCGTCCACAAATAAAACGGCAGCTGCAGCTGATCGGGCAATCCATCGATGATCATTTGCCGTATCCGCGCAGCCTGCGCGCGGTTGAGTCGACCCTCGCCAGCGCGCCGGCCACGACGCTTCGGTTTGAGCGCCCGCAGACCACCTGTTCTATCGAGCGCCATCCATTTGCTCACCGCCCGCAGGCTGGCACCAAACACCTGCGAGGCCTGAGTCTGGCTCATGCCGCTACGTACCGCTTGTACCACCGAGCGGCGCAAGTGCGTCTGCGTTGCCGGATCCAATTTGCGCGCATCAGTCTTGGTTTGCATGTCATGAATTATACCATACTACGCACTATTTGATGCACGGATTAGTAACATGGTTCGCGGGGCGGGTTTTGCCGAGATTCATTTACAGCTTCAAATTGCCGTGATGCCATCACTCATCAAGACCTGGGATGTCTTTCTCGGGAAATCACCGCACCCATGGGCACCCTCCCTGAAGCAGATTCTCGCGGAACAGTTCATCCCCAACGAGCGTCAATTATTTGAGCAGATGGTCCTACCGACGGTCGAATCGGGCAATAACGTGACGACCGATCGCTGCGTGTATCTGCAAGCTCAGAGCCCTTTGCTATGAAATGCGCACCGATGATAGTTGGCGCAGGGCGTTTTCTTTCTTTCCTGCTCGCCTCGGGCGCTGCACACGCAGGGCTTGATCATGAGTGGTCGCTTGATCAAAACGGCATCTGGGCACGTAAATATCAGACCGGCCTCGAGAATGGTGTCATTGCAGTTGAGGTTGCCGGCAGTTTGTGGTTCGGCAACGACAGCGAATTGGGTCATACCTTCTGGCAAACGATTGATGCCTCTGTAATCTCAGGTCTCGGAGCGACCGTGTTGAAGTATGCGGTGAGTCGCGCTCGGCCTTATCAAGGGGACAATCCGAGCGCCTGGTTTCAGGGCAGCGGTCATAAGAGTTTTCCGAGCGGTGAGGTCACGCTGCAGGCGAGTTTCGTGACGCCGTTCATCGCAAATTACGGCCGCCAAGACCCGTGGGTTTGGGCACTCGAAGCCCTGCCGGTTTATGACGCCATTGCGCGGCTCAAAAGCCAGGCGCATTGGCAGACGGACGTCATCGCCGGATGGGCATTAGGTACGGGGGTGGGTTATTGGAGTACCACTCGCGCCATACCCTTGTCGGTGCAGCTGCTACCGGGAGGATTATCGGTAGGCTTTTCGAAGCGGTTTTAATAGTGTCTTAACGCGTCTTAACGCCGTGAACAAGATGGAATAGCAAAAAAATGACCACTGACCGTTTAGAACCTTCTGATCCATTGCAAACCGCCGTGCGCTACCGGCTCGGGGCCATCGGATTTCATTGGGCTATGTTTATGCTCGTTGTCATTGTCGGTGTACTGGGTCTGCTGCACGATTCCTGGCCGAAGCAAACGCAGGCGTTTTGGATCAACGTCCACGCATTGATCGGGATTTTGCTGTGGCTGGTTCTCGTTGCACGCTTCGGCTATCGTCTTCGGCATTCGCCTCCCGCTTTGCCCTCAAATATTAGTGCGTTCTCTCGCCGCCTTTCAAGCCCAGTGCATCTGGCGCTCTATGGGTTGATGTTCATCGTTCCCATCATCGGTTTCGTCACCTTCATTTACCACGGCCGCGTTTTTCATTTTGGCCTCTTTGATCTCAATTTCGGAATCAAAAAAAGCCGGGCAGTGTTTGAGCCCACTGAGGATATTCACGGGTATTTGGCGTACGCGCTCTTTGCGCTCGCGGGTCTGCATGCGCTTGCTGCCTTGTGGCACCATTTTGTCTTGCGTGACGGAGTGTTCGCAAGAATGTGGTCCACACGGCGCCAGCCGTAGTAGGTGTTCTGAGCGGCGATTTAGCGACCAATGCGCAGCCGGCGAGGACGATCAGGGTTCCCTCATTTTTGGTGTGAAGTCGAGATGTGGCGCGGTGGCAGTAGGTTCATCGCAGCTGTGGCCGCCCCTTTCGTCTGGCGGTGTCTCAATTGACGAACCATAACT
>JAYTXS010000293.1:0-6411 GCA_043742845.1 Gammaproteobacteria bacterium | reverse complement strand
CGTTGCATACGACTAAATCAGTAAAGCCCGCGGGAAAGTGGCGGTAGTGTAGAAATAGGATCTCCTCCAGCACCCTCCTATCTTCCGTCGCCATGGGATAAGACACGCCCCGCCAACGGTACCGAATCCTGTTCAAGCGGGCGCGAGCCACCCGCTGCGCGAAGCCGCGCTCAGTAAAAAGCCGTTGGATATTATTCCAGCTCGCTGTGATGACCGTTCCTGGATAGTAGTGGTACTCACGGGGTATGTACCCTCACAGGCGCAATTTGTTGCGTGATCCGGCTGCCTAGCATGCGTATCGCATTGGTCGTACCGGGCGGGGTCGATCGCTCCGGAGAGTTTCGGGTCATCCCCGTCCTCCTGGCGTTGCTTAAGAGACTTTCCGTGCACAACGACGTGCATGTTTTCGCCTTGCACCAAGAGCCTCAGGCCGGCGAGTGGCAGTTGGCGGGCGCCCGCATTCATAACATTGGAGCGGGCCGCACAACCCTGCGTACAGTGCGCAAGATCTGCGCATTGCATCGGCTGTCGCCCTTTGACGTTGTACAGGCGATCTGGTCCGGGTCGGTCGGCCTCGCCGCCGTAGCTGCTGCGAAGATACTGGGCATCCCGAGCCTGGTGCATGTCGCGGGAGGCGAACTGGTTTCGATTCCTGACATTGCATACGGCGGATGTCAGAGGTGGCGCGGGCGCTTGCGCGAAGGGCTCACTTTGCGTGCAGCATCGGTGGTAACCGCCGCGAGCAGCCCCACCCTCGAAACCCTGAGAAACATGGGCATAATCGGCACGCGAGTACCCCTCGGAGTCGACCTCGTTGAATGGCCGGCCCGTGAACCGGTGCGGCGCCACGCGGGTCGCCCATCAAGATTGATCCAGGTCGCGAGCGTGAACCGGGTGAAGGATCTGTCAACGCTGTTGCGGGCGCTGCAAGCGCTGAAGCGGCTGGGCGTGAGCTTCGAGATGGATATCGTTGGGGAAGATACCTTGCGCGGCGAGATGCACTCCCTGGCTTCGAACCTGGGGCTGTCGGATCAGGTGCGCTTTCGCGGGTTTCTAACACAACGGCAGCTGCGGCCGCTGATCGAAGCAGCCGATGTCATGGTGGTCTCTTCGCGCCACGAGACCGGACCTGTGGCTGTGTTGGAAGCCGCAGTGGCGGGAGTGCCCTGCGTGGGAACCGCCGTCGGTCATATCGCCGAATGGGCTCCCGACGCCGCGGTATCAGTGCCAGTCGGAGACTGGACTCATCTCGCGCACGCCATCGCGAGGATGCTCGACGACGAATCGTTCCGCCTGAGCATCGCTCGCCTGGCGCAACAGCACGCGCTGCGTGAGGGCGCAGACCACACCGTCGAGTGTTTTCAGCAACTCTATGCTGGATTGGTGCCCGCCGTGGACCGGCGTCAGGTGCGCGTCAACTCGATGAGATAGTGATCGGCGAGCATGGGCAACGGCCATCGCGACTCCAGACTGCGTTCCACCCGATCCAGGGCGGCGATGACGCGGGGAAATCTTCCGATGGATTTCTCGGCGTAGGGTGGCGGCAACAGCGCTCCGATGGCGGACACGCGCAATACCTTGAACTCGGGTGAGAATGCCTTGCGCGTCGCTGCGACGGAGGGGTAATGGATCTTTATCCCCGACCACACCACTCCGCCCCGCCGCAGACGGCGGAATGCCCGCTGAACATCGCCGTGGGCGAGAAACCAAAGCCATTCCCACGGCACCACAGGCCCCATGATGCACAGCGCTGCAACCGCACCCGGGCGGAGCTTCGTGGCCAGAGCGCACGCGGCCGCCCGCAGGTCCATAATGCAGTTGAGCCCGCCAAAATTCGATAGCGCGCCGTCGAACAGTGCTTCATCGAGGGAGCTCAATTCCTGCCATGCCAGCGGTTGAAAGCGAATCGATGCGCGTCGTGGGTGGGCTGTCAGCTTATCCCGGGCAATCTCCAGCATAGCCGGTGAGCTATCCGTCGCCAGCACGTCGACACCGAGATCGGCCATCCACAACGCATCCTCACCGGTTCCGCAGTTCATTTCCAGCACTCGTGATCCGGGCGCAAATCGCATGGCGCAGCGCGAGCGCACGGCACTGCGCATTCTCGCGCCGATCGTAGTTAGCGTGAAGTCGCTGTCGTAGCGCTCCGCCGCCGCGTCGAAGGCAGATGCCGCGGTTGGCAACTAGGCCTCCGTTTCCAAAGCAACCGCCAGCATTGATTCTCGGGCCTTCACGGCCACCGTTCGCCGCAGCGCGGCCTCAGCCGGATCCCGATCATCCAAGCGAACGGCTTGCACTGCGTTGTTCAGCCAGGAGTCGGCGTGCTTGTAGTACGCGCGCGAATGGCGGCCCTTGATTCGATAGTCGCGATCGCTGGCATCAGACCAAGCCTTATCGCTGATGACCAGATCCTCGGCCTGGCGAAAGAAGCCGGTATTTTTGATGGGATATGCAACCGTGGTGAGGTGAATGTCAGGCTGGCATTTGGCGACCAGATCGACGGTCGCGGCGATGTCCTCGATTTGCTCACCCGGGTAGCCCCACATCAGGAACATGCCGACTTGAATTCCATAGCGCTTGGCGGCCTTGGCGGCCCAGGTGACCTGCTCTACCGTCACTCCGCGTTCCATGCGATCGAGAATTCGCTGGCTGCCGCTCTCCGATCCGATCCAGATGCGGTAGCAGCCCATGTCCGCCAGTGTTTTCAGCACCTCGTCCTTCATCATCCGGTCGGCGCGCGAGATGGTTTCGAAGGGCACACGCAAATTGCGGCGCTTCAGCTCCTTCGCATAATTGAAAAGCCACGGATGACTGATCGTGAACACATCGTCCGCATACCAGATTTGATCCGGACGATAGGCTTCCATGATGTGTTCAAGCTCGGCGGCGCTATCCAAGTAACTGCGACGGCGATGCGTGTAGCCGAACACCGCGTGCGAGCACCAATTGCACTTATAGGGGCAGCCGCGCGCCGTAATCATGTTGACGCTGCCCATGCCGTGCCTCTCGCGCCATACTTCGACGTAGCGGGCCTGGTCAATTTGACCTCGATCAGGCCAGGGAATGGAGTCGAGGTCGGCGATTTTGGCGCGCTCCGGGTTGACGACCAGTGCGCCCGCCGCGTCGCGAAACGTAGTTCCCGCCACACCGTGCAAATGCTGCGGGCCGCGCGCCGCCAGCGCGGGCAACAACACTGCCATGGTCGCCTCGCCTTCGCCCGTGACGATGACGTCCGCTCCCGAGGCGAGATACTCGCTGGGGTAGTTGGCGGATTCCGGCCCTCCCAGTACCACCGTCCAGCCGAGGCGCTTGGCAACTGCGAGAATATCCAACACCGGCCGGCGGGTCATGAGGTTGGTGTAGATTCCGATGACGCCGCGGCCTTTCGCCAGCCGCTCGACAAGCGCTTGGCGCGCCGCGAACGTGGAGTCGAAGATCTCCACATCGAAGCCTTCGCGGCGCAAATAGGCGGATATGTACAGCAGGCCGAGCGTCGGATACGGCCGCATGATTTGCTGTTCCTTTTCGTCTTCGAAAAGAAAATAACCGTGCGTTAGGAGAATGTCGCATGCCATAAAAATAACGAACCCTTACGATCGGAAACCTTCGGATGCGGTACTAACACGGGTGAGTACCCCATAAGCCAAAAAATGTTACCCGAGCAATCCAGCGATCCATTTGGTGAACGAATACCCCTGCTACGGTGCAAGGCAGTGCACGTTCTCGGAGCGCGATTTCGGTTCGAGAGTAATGACCCTGCGCTACTGCAGCTGGTAGCGGCGGCATACCAAGGCCTGCCGCGGCATCGGCTCTCCGCCCGCACGCCGGAAGTGCGCGTATCGCTGTTGGCATCACCCGTTCACAGCACCGCGCCGGCCCGCACGCCGCGTCGCCTCGCCGGGCGCGAGCAACCGCTGCCGCTCGATCTGCTGCAGGCAAGCGGTTTTCTGGGAGGTGTGACCCCAACGTCCCATTCCGTCATCCTCTCCCCCTCGCAACGCACCGGACTGGTGGTGGTGCCCCGGCAGATGTTGCGTTTCCCTTACCACGTTCGATACGAATTGATCGAATTTGCGGTGTTCACCCTCGCCGCCCGCGTACAACACCTGGTACCCCTGCACGCAGCTTGCGTAGGCATCGGCGGCCGCGGGCTGCTGTTGATGGGCCCCAGCGGAGCGGGAAAATCGACCGTCGCCCTGCAGTGCCTGCTGCAAGGCTTCGATTTTCTGGCAGAGGACAGCGTATTCGTTGCGCCGCATTCGCTGCTGGCCACTGGAGTCGCGAACTTCCTGCATGTCCGAGCCGACTCTGTGGCCTGGTTGGGGCGATCCCGCGAGGCCTCGCTGATTCGTCGCTCCCCGACAATCGTGCGTCGCAGCGGCGTCAGGAAGTTCGAAGTCGACTTGCGTCAAAATCCTTTTCGGTCGGCTCGCGCTCCTTTAAAAATTACCGGCGTGGTGTTTCTCTCGCCGAGACGTGCCGGATCGCAACCGCTGCTGAGGTCCCTGTCGCGACCCGAAGCGCGCACGGCCATGACCAGGGAACAGGGTTACGCGGCGATCCAGCCTCAATGGCAAGCCTTCAGCAACAAACTCGCCGGCCTGAACACATTCGAACTGCGCCGCGGAGACCATCCGCGCGAGGCGGCTGAGGTGCTCGCGGCATTGCTATAGGGTTGCAGCATCAGGGCGCTGCGTCCGCGCCATCGCGGCACGCACGGCGTGCATGGTCAACGGCCGGTGCGGCCGCGACGTCACCCAGCGTAGAACTCGCCGGCTTTGCGAAAGACCATGCCACTCACTATCGGCAAACCAAGACTCGGATTTTGCGGCGTGCCGTCTTAACCTCACGTGTTCACCGCCAGGCTTCACGCGGCTTGCCGCATAGTGCAGCAGCTCCGCTGCCGATTGCGACCACTCGATTCCGGGAAACGCGTCGATCCACAGGTACGAAAATGAAACATCGTACAAGCTCCTGCGGCGCGAGACGCGCGCCAACAGCTGCGGACATTGATTCATGAAAGATGCCAGCACTGTCGGGGGAATCGCGCCGGGAAAATATCGCGCCACCAGCTCCAGCGGCGGGTAGCCCCACCAAAGCCGGCGCGGCGAGCAGTGCGCCAGCACTTCCTCCCAGTCGGTCGCCGACATGCGCGCCGACAGTTGCGCCAGATCATGCAAGTGCAGCAGCCGCAGCGCCCGCATCGGCATGGTGCCGGCGGCGTGCAGCAGCACGTGCGTCATCAGGGACGAGATTGACGAATACGCGTTGAGGCCTGGGTGCGGCTGCGCCGGAAATATTGACGCGGTCACGTCGGTGATCTGCCAAGGCAGTCTCTCGCCTATGCTCTCGTGCAGCTCGATTTTGATCTTGTTATTGGCGTGTTCTCCCCAGTCGCAGGCCTCTTGACCCTCCATCGGCGTGAACGCCCGCTCCTTCCAGCTGCGGCTCGTTTCGAGAAACCCCAAGGATTGAAGCAGTGCCGCCGTGCGCGCCGCATCTGCCGGCCTCACCAGCAAATCGATGTCCGCCATGGGCCTGTCGCCGGGCTGGTAGATGCCGAGCGCATGCAGCGCCGCACCTTTCAAAGCGACGGCGGCCAAGCCGGCCGCGCGCGCCTTCTCATCGAGGCGCTGCAACAGTTCCACAATCCGCACATGCCGTGCTGCCGTATGCGCTCTCTGTTCTTGGAGGAACGCCGCCCATTCGGGGGATCCTTGCCAATGCACGGTACGTGACAACAACGGCGACACTCCGTGAAGCGATGACACGGCTCGCGCCACGATCCACTCGAATGGCGACCAGTCAGGTGCAGTCTGTGCCGGTCTGCCCATTTCTCCGGCAAGGCCCTCCGTAATCTTGCGCAGCAGGGGTGCGAGGTCGGTTGCGTTGATCGGCCTCATGCGATGGCCTGGCGCGGTGGCGAACGGTAGTCGCATTCATTGCTCACCAAGGCCCGCCAACGTCGCTCCAGTGCGAATCGCGCGCGTTCGTCGTACGCCGCCCCGTCCCTCGCCTGTAGGTCCACTTGGTCGTGCATGAGATTTCTTACGGCGCGATAGAACTCGGAGGTGTAGGCACCGTGAAACATCATGTCGAGATCGTTGCTCTCCTGCCAATGGGTCTTTCCGCCGAGTTGCGCCTTGACCAGATCGTAGAATGGGGTGCCGGGGAGCGGGTATGACACGCTGACACCGATCTCGTCGGGGCGCCCGGCCTTCAGCAGATCGCGCGTCGCGAGAATATCGGTGAGCTCCTCGCCCAGGTACCCCAGCTGAATGAAGAAACCGACGCGAATGCCGACGGCCTTGAGCCGTTCACGGGCGCTGCGGATTTCGGCCACGGTCGTGCCCTTGTTCATCGCGTCCAGTACGCGTTGGCTGCCGCTCTCTGCGCCGATCCACGCCTCCT
>JAYTXS010000292.1:0-3244 GCA_043742845.1 Gammaproteobacteria bacterium | reverse complement strand
GCCACATTGAGCGAGCGAATCCCACCGCCGACCGGTGTGGTGAGAGGTCCTTTGATCGAGATCAGGTAATCGCGGCAGGCCTTGACGGTCTCGTCGGGCAGCCACGAGTTGTATGCCTTGTTCGCCTTCTCGCCGGCAAATACTTCCATCCAGTGTATTTTGCGTTTGCCGCCGTAGGCTTTTTGTATGGCCGCATCGAACACCCGCACGCTGGCGCGCCAGATGTCGGGCCCCGTACCGTCACCTTCTATAAAAGGGATAATGGGTTGGTCGGGCACATGAAGTTTGCCGTCGGTAATCGTAATCTTCTCGCCCCCGACGGGGATCTGTACGTGCACCGGCTTCGCGTCTGACATTTCCATTGGCTCCTCTAAAATCAGCCGCAATGCTAGCATGCGCGCCCGGAGACTTAAGTATTGCGCACGCTAACCTCGACACCCGCCAAAGACGGATTCCGCATGCCCGCGGAATTCGAACGGCATTCTGGCTGCTGGATGCTGTGGCCGGAACGCACGGACAATTGGCGTGGCGGCGCAATACCCGCTCAGGCTGCGTTTACGGCGGTCGCGACGGCCATCGCCTGCGGCGAGCCCGTGACCGTGGGCGTCTCGGCGGCGCAGTTTCAAAATGCGCGTGCACGGTTGCCGAGCGTCGTACGCGTGGTCGAGGTGGGCAGCAATGATGCATGGATACGCGACAGCGGGCCGACTTTCGTCATAGACGCCAGGGGTCGGCGCCGCGGCGTGGATTGGACCTTCAATGCCTGGGGCGGCCTTGAAGGCGGGCTGTATTTTCCCTGGGACCGTGACGATGAGGTCGCCCAAAAAGTGCTGGAGATCGAGAGGGCGGATCGATATCGGACGTCTTTCGTGCTCGAAGGCGGCGCCATCCATGTGGATGGGCAGGGAACCTGTCTAACCACCGAAGAATGCCTGCTGAACCCGAATCGCAACCCGGGGCTGTCGCGTACCGAGGTCGAGGAGCAGCTGCGCCGTCATCTCGGCGTCAGTGCCGTGATTTGGCTCGATAGGGGGGTCTATCTCGACGAGACCGGCGGCCACATCGACGAACTTGCTTGCTTCACGAGCCCAGGGCATGTTGCCCTCACCTGGACCTTGGATCGCGACGATCCGCAGTACGAGATCTCCCGCGATGCTTATGAACGCCTCAAGCGGGCGCGCGACGCGCGGGGCCGCGAACTTACCATTCACAAGATTCACCAGCCGGGGCCCCTGTTCATGACTGCCGAGGAGGCGGCCGGTATTGATCGGCGCGCCGGGACTCACCCGCGCAAGGCGGGGGACCGACTCCCGGCGTCGTACATCAATTTCTACGTCGCGAATAAGTGTGTCGTTATGCCGCTATACGAGAAGCGCTATGACGGCGCGGCACAGCGCACGCTCAAACGGCTGTTTCCCACCCGTAAAGTGCTGGGAGTAGCGACTCGCGAGGTACTGCTGGGAGGGGGCAACATTCACTGTATAACCCAGCAAGTGCCGCTGCCTCGCATTGGCTCCGTGGGTCGCTAGCGGGCGAAAATGGAACTTTGCTGCGCGTAGGCTCTCGAAAGTCTTTATTCTACGCACCCTCAATCGTCCTTACCCCTCCCATAATATTGGAAGCTGTAGTGCACTCACTGTTCCATCGATACGCTCGTAAATCATTGACCGCGCTCGTGTGCGCCGCCGCCTTCATCGCGGCCGGCTGTCACCACAACAACCTGAACAGCGGTTACGGTATTGCCTGGGTGACCTTGAGCGGGACCCCAGGGGATTTCACCAGCTACATCGTCAACGTCGATTCGGTGTCACTGACCGGGGTTGCCTACGGGCAAATTACTGCTGTCAGTACGGTCGAGACGGTTGATTTCACCAAGCTGAAGGACATTTCCGAGCTGTGGAGTGCCGCCAGCGTTCCGAATGATACGTACTCGTCGGCCACCATTGTTCTGGACTACACCACGGCGAATATTTCCGTGATGGTCAACGGCGTGCCGCAAAAGGCCAAGGTGGTGGACACCACAGGGGCTGCGGTGACCACGCAAACGATCACCATTACCTTCGACCCGCAACATCGGCCGACCATTCAGCCGACCCGGTCCTCCTCGAGCGCGCTACGCCTGGCCGTCAATTTCAATCTGGCCGCCTCGAATGTGATTAATTTGGCGACTACCCCTGCGACCGTGACGATCAAGCCCATCATGACCATCGCCGTGGCCCCACCCGATACGAAGCAAGTGCGCATCCGCGGCCCGCTGATCAATTCGAGCGTCGCCGTTGGGACTTACACCGTATATGTCAGGCCGTTCTTTGACGAGTTCAACAGCTTGGGCCAGCTCACATTATTCAACGGCGCGAGTACCGTGTATCAACTCAACGGCAAGACCTATGTCGGCACGCCGGGCATCACGGCCTTGTCGCAAACGTCGGCGGGCACGACCATCACCGCGGCCTACACGAATTTCGAACCCTCAACCACGCTGAACGCTGCGGTGACCGCAGGCAAGTTCAATACAACGTATGTGGTTGCCGGCAGCACCCTGGAAGACTTTTATACTCAGGGGCTCGAAGGCGATGTCATCAAGCGCACCGGCAACACTCTGACGCTGCGCGGTGCCACCTTGCAGTTGAACAATGGCACGAGTTCCTACATCGATACTCCCGATGCGGTGGTTTTGTTGGGCCCGAACACCATCGTGACGGCCGAAGACAGTACGACCCTGACCAACCTCGATTACAACTCCGTGTCGGTCGGCCAGCACATCATCGCCCGCGGCATCTACTCGCTGCCAACGTCCGGTGTTACGACACTGGATGCCACAGGATCTTCCGGCACCAACACGGGGTCGGTGCGCTTGCAAACTACGCAGCTCTTCGGCTCCGTGGTGTCCTCCGGTGCGGGCGGCATCGTGCTGGATCTTACGAACATCCAGTACTGGCCGGTCAGCATTTATGACTTCGCCGGCAACGGGGCGGCGGGCGTGACTCCGACCGCCTACGAGATCAATTCGGGTACCCTGGCTTTGCCCGCCGGCACGGTAACCGGCGGCCCGCTGTGGGTGGATGGCTTTAGCGCACGCTTCGGTTCCGCACCGCCGGATTTCATTGCGACTTCCCTGAGCGCCGAACCCTCGGTTCCGGCGCGCTTACAAGTTGCTTGGACCGGGGGAACCACTACGCCCTTTACCACGCTGACGGCTGCCGGCTTGACCATTAATCTTGCCGATGCC
The DNA here is from genome assembly GCA_043742845.1 of Gammaproteobacteria bacterium. GTDB lineage: Bacteria > Pseudomonadota > Gammaproteobacteria > Steroidobacterales > Steroidobacteraceae > Bog-1198. The sequence goes on along the minus strand of JAYTXS010000292.1, from coordinate 15 downwards.
CATTACAGCTCGGGG
>JAYTXS010000291.1:0-3018 GCA_043742845.1 Gammaproteobacteria bacterium | reverse complement strand
CAGTGTTTCCTGCGTTAGGGGTTCAACAACCGCGGCGCTGCCCCACGGGCCGCCTTCCTCGTTCGACCAGATGATCACCTCGAGCGGATGATGCGTTCTGATCTTGCGATCATTCAAGGTCCGCAACACTTCGATGGCTCCCATGGATCCCACATCGCCGTCAAAGTTGCCGCCGTGCTCAACGCTTCCGGAGATTCTTGCAACCGCTTAGCGTCTATGCGGGGCTCCGCACTTGGCGACGCTAGAGCCTTGCCCAGAATCGACCAGGAAAGTACGCTGCCGGTCAGGCTGGTGACACTCCTGTTTTTTGAGTGCCGATACTTTTTGGGCGGCGCGCAGTCACTATTATCGCTGCAGCCCTCGCCGGTGCAGTCATCAGCTACATCGCTCCCTGCTAGAATTGGCGGATGCAGCAACGGAATATCTTCGCCGGCCCTTTCCTGGACCGCGCCGCGCATTTGCGCCAAGATCCTGAGTGGTTTGCCACAGCGCTCACGGATGAGCGCAGCCGCGCGCTGCCGGTGTGGAATTCGCGCAATCTCGTCACCGACGGCGATTCCCCGCGTGCCGTGTCTCTCGAGCTGTCACACATACCGCCCGAGCGACGTAACGATGCCGATTTGATTCTACTGGGCCGCTACGACGGCACGAATTTCTTCGCCTTCGAAATCGAATCGATCAATCCGCCGCCCTCGCCTCCCGGGAGTCGTTACGAAGACCTGCGACATATCGCCTCGGTGCTGCCGATCGACGAGGCCGGCCTTCTGGGCTATGCACGCGCCATCATTTCCTGGCGGCGCCGGCACCGCTTCTGCGGCCTATGCGGGGCAAAGACAGTGTCCGCCAAAAGCGGTCATGTACTGATATGCAGCGACCCCAGCTGTCGCCATGAACAATTTCCACGCATTGATCCGGCCATCATCGTCTTGGTTAGCGAGGGCGAGCGGGCGCTGCTGGGACGCCAGGCCAGTTGGCCGCTCGGCCGCTACTCGACCATCGCAGGCTTCGTCGAGCCGGGCGAGTCGCTCGAGGACGCCGTTGCGCGTGAGGTCCTCGAGGAGACGGGCATCGCCGTGGACAGGATCGAATACCACTCGTCCCAGCCGTGGCCCTTTCCGGCGTCCTTGATGCTCGGCTTCACCGCGCACGCGCTGACCACGGAGGTGCGGCTGCACGACCAGGAGTTGGAAGACGCGCGTTGGTTTACGCGTGCCGATATCGCATCGAATGGTGCGCTGCTGCCGCCGCGCCAATCCATCTCGTTCCGGCTGATCGAGCACTGGTTCGATGCGGCGGGCGAGATACTCCTACGCGACATTCAAGGGAGCGCACCCTGGCCACACTCGCGTTAGGCGGAAGCCTTACGACTCTGGGGTTGGTGCTGTGCGCGGCTTTCTCTGCCGGATTCATCGACGCCATCGTGGGCGGCGGCGGCCTGATTCAATTGCCGGCGCTGTTTGCGGCCTATCCATCGGCGACGCCGCCGGTGCTCCTGGGCACGAACAAACTTGGCAGCATTTGCGGTACAGCGAGTGCGGTGCTGCGCTACATGCGCGTGGTGCGCATTCCCGCACGCGTACTCCTGCCCGCCGCGGCGATCGCATTTCTCGCGGCGCTCACCGGCGCAAGTTTGGTGAGCGCCGTGTCGCCCGCACTATTTCGGCCCTTGGTGCCGGTCATGTTGACGCTACTACTGTTATACGTGCTCTGGCACAAGGATTTGGGCGCGCGCCACGCGCCCATCGTGTTTTCTCGCCGCCGCGGCTATGCCGCCTTGGCGGCCATCGGCGGCATTGGTCTGTACGATGGATTTTTCGGACCCGGCACCGGCAGTTTTCTAATGCTGCTGTTCATCCGGCTATACGGCTTCGATTTTCTACACGCCTCGGTGGGCGCCCGCACCATCAACGTCGCCACCAATGCCGGCGCACTCTTGTTTTTCGGTATTAACGACGAAGTGAATTGGGGCTTAGGGATTGCGTTGGGTGCCTGCAACGCCGCCGGCAGCGTGTTGGGAGCGCATACGGCCGTCAAACACGGCAGCAAGTTCGTGCGCGTCGCCTTCATCGCCATCGTGATAGCGTTGATCGCCAAAACCGGAGAGGACGCGTGGCGGCAGCTAACCCCGCTCCCAACGACCCTGCCTAAGACGCCAGCCGTCACCTTGACGCACCCACTGATGGGGAACCCAGTGGCGCCCGGCACGCGGCGCTTCCCAACGGCCGCCGACCCACTCGTGCCGGCCACTGACCCAATTCCAATAGCCGCCGATCCACACATATCCGGGAGTCGGCGCAACACCGATGACTTCAACCCGGGGTGCCGGAGGCGCCACCATCACAATTCCGTCGGCGCCGTGCCTTTGATCGGGAACGACCACGCACCCCGCCAGAGTGAGGGACAACATCAAACCCAGTGCCAATCCAGCGCTCGACTGCTTACGCTCATTCATGACGGCAACCACGTGATAGGTATTGTTAAGTGACCAACGCCCTTCAACTCGCGCCGTTGACGGGGCGCAGCAGCTGAGAATAGCGCCGTTGGCTACAGATCACCACCCAAACTGCCTCCGCCACCGGACTGGGAATTGTCATTGCGCCTTCTCAAGGGGCGCCGATGAGGCAACCTTCCCAGGGTCAACGCCGGGCGCGCCAATCGCGCCTTCAGACGATACATGGCAAAGTCCGCTCCCTTCAGCAGCTCTTCCGCAGTGCGCCCGTCGTGCGGGCACATCGACTGGCCGATTGCGGCGCTTAAATGCTGTTCATTGCCTTGTATCCAGCACGGCAAGGACAAGCGTTCACGAATCGCATCGGCGACTTTGGTCACGGCCCCGGCGTCAGTCACGCACGGCAGCACCACCACGAATTCGTCGCCCCCATACCGGCAAACAACGTCGCTATTGCGTACCCTGGCGGCGATACGGCTCGCCACCGTGGTCAAAATCTCGTCCCCGGCCGCATGACCATATTCATCGTTGATGCGCTTGAATCCATTCAAGTCGATAAATAACAGTCC
>JAYTXS010000290.1:0-3068 GCA_043742845.1 Gammaproteobacteria bacterium | reverse complement strand
CGGGCCCCTTCATTGACCGATCCGCGGGTCCTGCAACTCAAGCAGACAAGTATCGAAGCGTGCCCCCGCTACCAATCCGTGTAACGCCCGTCAACCGCTTATGTCGGCGTGAGCTTATTTACTCCGAGTCGTAGCCCAGCCATGGCGAAGGAAGTGCGCCGGGCGCCGCACGGTGCGCAAACCCAGAATGCCTTCCTAATAGGTGGCCATCCATGGCAGACCTCCTCCGGTTTCGGAAGGTGGCAAAGTCTCTTTAGCGCCCTGGCACCGCGTGACCACGGACGCAACGCGGCCGGCGGCGGTATCGAGCAGGCGGGCCATCTTGCGCAGGTAAGCTGACTCGCGCTGCAGCCAACTCGCGGCGGCCGCATAGGTCTTGGCGGACTGGTCGCTCTCGCACACTCGCCCCTGCATCGTTGCATCGTCCTCACGCAGCAGGACGCTCATCAGGCGCACGGCGGCGCCGCGCTTTCGATCCCAGGAATCGTCGAACTTGGCGGGGTTTAGCTTGATCGGTTTGAATTTGCGATTGGGCTCGGGCTTGGGTTTCGCCTGGGTGAGCTGACGAAACTCGCGGTTGGCGAGGGAGAGCCGTTGAACACTATTGCCGCGGGACATGAATTTCTCCATTAGTTGAGCGCAGGGTGACGACGCCGCCGACGAAGCAACGGTGATAAAAAAGTGAGAGGGAGAGATTTGCGGTGGCGAAACGCCTGGGAGCAACAATTGGCCCCCTTGCTGGCCCCCCGGCGAGAAGCGCGCAGGTCTGCGTAAAGGGAAGTCTTTGATTTAATTGGTCGGGGCGACAAGATTCGAACTTGCGACCCCTTGCACCCCATGCAAGTGCGCTACCAGGCTGCGCCACGCCCCGACCGGATGCGAATCATAGCTGAAAAGGGTAACGAGAACCTGAGGGCCGCTCTAGCGCCGCAGAATCTTAATGAGCTCTTCCAGCTCCAGCCGCATCTGATGAATCAGCTGCTGGCTTTGATTGAGGTCCACCTGCGCGTCGTCGCCGGTGAGGCGGTTTCGTGCTCCGCCGATGGTGAAACCCTGTTCGTACAGTAGGCTGCGAATCTGGCGAATGATCAGCACGTCCTGGCGCTGATAGTAACGGCGGTTGCCGCGGCGCTTGACGGGCTTGAGCTGCGGGAACTCCTGCTCCCAATAGCGCAGCACATGCGGTTTGACGCCGCACAGGTCGCTGACTTCGCCTATCGTGAAGTACCGCTTCCCGGGGATCGGCGGCAGTTCGCTATTGTTGCTTGGTTCCAGCATACGCCTCGACGCGAGCCTTTAATTTCTGGCCCGGACGGAAGGTAACTACACGACGGGCGCTGATGGGAATCTCTTCGCCGGTTTTTGGGTTGCGCCCTGGGCGCCGATTTTTATCTCGCAGATCGAAATTGCCGAAGCCTGACAGTTTGACTTGCTCGCCGGAAGATAATGCGGCGCGAATTTCCTCGAAGAATAGGTCAACGAGCTCGCGCGCTTCGCGCTTGTTCAGCCCCAACTGATCGAATAGGGCTTCGGCCATCTCCGCCTTTGTCAGGGCTGCCATGCTTATTGATCTCTTATTGTGGCGCTCAATTCATCCCGTAACCGTGCGACTACTGCGGTCACTACGGCGTCCGCGTCAACGTCAGCAAGAGTGCGGGAAGAGTCCTGTAAAATCAAGCCTAAAGCGACACTTTTTCGTCCAGTTTCTATGCCGGGGCCTCGATAGACATCGAACACCCGCAGCTCGCTTAATAGTCCCGATGCGCTAACAGTAACATTTTCCTGCAAAACTGCGAGAGGGACGCTTTCGTCTACGATGATGGCCAAATCTCGGCGCACACTTGGAAATTTCGATATTTTGTTAAATTTCTTAGGCTTAGAGCGGAAAGCTAAATCTATTTCTAGTTCGAATACAAACGCGGTGTGCGACAAATTAATCGCCTTTGCCGCCAGCGGATGTAATTCGCCCAACCAGCCGATCGCGGTTTCGCCACGATAGATGCGCGCGCTGCGACCCGGGCGCAAGCAACTCAAAGTCTGCGCTTCGAAGCGCACGTGGGCGGCATCGCCGGTCAGCGCCAGCGCGTCCATCACATCCGCTTTCATATCATAGAAATCGATGGGCTCTCGGGCACTAGCCCACTGCTCCGACCAACGGCTGCCGGTGGCAATACCCGCCAGTGTTTCAATTTCCTGCAAGGCGCCGCCCTGCTCCGCTCCCGCCATCGTGAATTTTTTGCCGATTTCAAACAGACGAACGCGCGTCTGCTGGCGGCGCAAATTCTCGCGGCAAGCCTGTGCCAGGCCTACCCACAGCGAGACCCGCATGTCGCTCAAGTCCGCCGAGAGGGGATTCGACAATCGCAAGCTCTGCGTGTCGGGAAACAGCTGCTGCTGTATTGCCGGATCGACAAAGCTATAAGTAATGACTTCGCGGTAGCCGCGATCGGCCATCGCCCACAGCAGACGATCGTTCGGCACGCGTGTCTCGGTCGATTCTCCGGCCACCTGCGGCGCTACCGCGTGACTCTCGGCAATGCTGTCGAAGCCGCGCAGGCGCGCCACTTCCTCGATCAAATCCTCTTCGATGCGAATGTCGAAGCGATGCGGCGGTGGGTGTACGCCCCAGCCGGTGGCGGTCGTTTCGACCCGATCACTCACTGCCGACAGGACGGCGTGTACTTCTTCATCAGGAACGCTGACGCCCAGCAGCTTCGTCAGCCGAGCGCTGCGAAGGCTCACCCAGCCTTGGGGCTGAACAGCGTCGCCGACGGCAGCGCGCGTCACTTGTACGGGACCTGGCTCACCCCCAACGATGGCCAGTAGCAGTGCAGTCGCACGCTCCATGGCGAGCGCCGGCAGGCTGGGATCCACACCGCGCTCGAATCTTTGTGCGGCATCGGTGAACAATCCCAAATCTCGCGCGCGCCCCGCGATGGCGCTGGGCGTGAAGTGCGCCGCCTCCAGCAGCACATCGCTGGTGGCATCGCAGATCGCGGTGCCGCGGCCGCCCATGATGCCCGCCAGCCCAATGGGGCCGCTGGCATCGGCGATGACCAGATGCGCGG
>JAYTXS010000289.1:0-13284 GCA_043742845.1 Gammaproteobacteria bacterium | reverse complement strand
AATCCCAGATAGGCAATGTGCCTGCCGTCCGGCGACGCCACGGGCGCACGATCCGGCCCGCGACGATCGGTGAGCGCGTGAATGGAGTCATCCGCCAGGTCCACCCGATAGATTTCGCTGTCCAGCGGCTCATATTCCGCATCGGCGCGGCGGTTGGCCGAAATCAACACGCTGTTGCCGTCGGCGCTGAATGACGGAGTGCCTTCGTGGTCGAAATCACCGCGCGTGAGCTGACGGGCCGCGCCGCCCTCGGAGCCGATGATGAAGAGCTGGCTGAAGACATTAGGCAAATAGCCCTCGCCGTCGACGCGAAACACCATGCGGTCGATGAGCTTGGGCGGATCGGCCCACTTGGCGTTTTTCGGTGCCTCCGGCAACTCCACTTTAAGAGGCTTGCGCTCAGCCGCCACCGGCATGGTAAAGGCCAGCCAGTGTCCGTCCGGCGACCATACGAGAGCGCTGGGCGATTCGGTGAAATTACTGATGGCGGCGGTGGCGCCGCTGTCGGCCCAATACACGAATAGCTGCGTAGATCCGTCCGCCGCAGCGGCCAGGTATGCGAGGCGTGTGCCGTCCGGTGACCAGCGCGGCGAACGGCTGGGCGCTGCGGCGGGCAGCGGGCGCGCGTGCTTGCCGTCGGCTCCCACCAACCAGACCGCGCCGTGCGGCCGGTCGGTCTTGATGTCGTAGCTCATGCGCACGTAAGCGATGCTGCGCCCATCGGGGGAGACCTCGGGGTCGGTCGCCCACTGCAGGTCGAAGACATCGAGGGGCTTCAAGGCGGCCTTTGCCACTTGCGCGAAATTCGGCGCTGCCAGCAGCATCAGGCCAGCGGCCACCCCTATTCTGAATGCGACGGATACGAACACGGGTACTCGATCATTCATTTTTTGTTCCCTCGGCGCGCGACCCAGCAGTAACGTTGATGTTCATCCACCATTCCCACAGCCTGCATGAAGGCATAGCAAATGGTCGATCCGACGAAGCGGAAGCCGCGCTGCTTCAAGTCCTTGCTCATGGCATCGCTCTGCGGCGTCGTCGGCGCAATATCGCCCAAGTGCAGCGGCCGGCGCCGCAGCACTTTGCCGTCGGTGAATTGCCAAATGTAGCCGTCAAAGGACCCTCCGGCGGCGCGAATCTTGAGGTACGCCCCAGCGTTGCTAATGAAGGCTGCGACTTTCAGCCTGTTTCTGACGATGCCCGGATCCATGAGCAGGCGCCGGCGTTTCGCGGCGTCATAACGGAGCATTTTCTGCGCATCGAAACCGTCGAATGCCTGTGCATAGGTTGCGCGCTTGCGCAGAATGGTGAGCCAGCTTAAGCCTGCCTGCGCGCCCTCGAGGCACAGCATTTCGAACAACCGCCGATCATCATGCAGCGCCACGCCCCATTCGGTGTCGTGGTAGGCGATGTACAGCGGGTCCGGCGGGCACCACGCACAGCGCAGTTTGCCGTCCGCATGCCGCTGCGCTCCCAGGGTCCGCCGGTCAGGTTGGGTCGCCATCAGCCGGTGAGGTGTTAGCCGTGCAGGCGCACGGCGTGACAATCCTTGTATACGAGTTCAATGCGATCGACGCCACGGGTGCGGCGAGCGGTGCTGCGAATTTCATGCATGAGCTTGAGCAGCACCCGGGTATTGATTTCCGGGGTCGCGTTCAAGCGTGGCTCCACTCCGAGATGCAGAACTGCGAACCGCTCGTGCGCCGACCGCACGAACACGGCGACTCCCAATGGCCTGCCCAAGTCGGAGACGGCATACAGGGTTTGTACCCCGGCGATGTTCCCCACCCGTACGCGCAGGCCACCGTCTTGCTCATAGATTTCAGGCACTCCATAGGTCTCTATGGATTGCTGGATGCCGAGACGCACGCGATGCTGGTTGACGTTGAAAAACAGCAACTGCTCCAGCGCGTTGAGCTGATCCAGCGGCAATTTAGACGTAATCCCGATTGAACCGCTCAATGGTCTCCCCGCCCTGGGTGCTCGCGTCCCTTCAATGAGCGCCGAGTCACAGAATCAACTTGACGCAGTGCAACAGACATTGTCTGAGGCCCAAGAGCCCGTATCGTATAGCGTCGCCCATGGAATGACACTAGCTTGGCCTGTGGGCCTATACGTGACTACTTTGCTGCAACGCAACCTAAAGGACCCCCCCTGTGCTAGCTTCTGACGAGGCAGGCGGCACGCCGGATGCGCTGCGATTCAGCCTGGCGAGCGAGATCGTCGAACTCGTGGTGCTCACGAGTGACGAAGTATTTCTACAGACCCTGCGGGAGGCGGTGGGCGATGCGCGACGGCTGTGGCACGTTCCGACAGCCGATAAAGTCAGCGACCTGTTGGTGGCAGGGGAAGTAGGCATTCTGGTGCTCGACGTGCTCGCGTTGCGTGAAGCCGCCACGGTCTTCATCGCCCAGATCAAACGGCAATTCCCCGATCTGGTGATCCTGGTAGCCGGCAACCGGGGCGCGGAGATTTCACTGAGCGGATTGATCAGCGCAGGCACCGTGTACCGATTCATTCACAAGCCCATGTCGCCGGAACGGGCAAAACTATTCGCGGATGCCGCCGTCAAGCGCTACGACCTGCAACGCAAGCGCACCGCCTCAGCCGCGCCGCTCATGCGCAGGCCGCGGCCCAATCGCGGCCCTCTGATCGCCGGCGCCATCGCACTAGTGGCGTTGATCATCATCGCGGCTTGGGCTATTCATAAAGCTACCGAGAACAGTACCGGCTCGACGCAGGTCCAAGAACGCCCGCTGCAAGATCGGTGATCACAGCGCGCCCATATCCGGATGCGATTTGTCTTTTAAGCGGCTGAGCTGCGCGCCAATGCGGCGGCTTCCGATTCCTGCGTGAGCGCGCCGATCTCGGCACCGATTCGCAGATCATCCACGGCGCCGAACGCATGCTTGCGCACGACTCCGCGGCGGTCGATCAAGACGAGGCTGGGTGTGCCGCGCATTTTGTATCGCTCCATGGTCAACGGAATCGGGCTCGTCGGATTGGGCTGATCCAGTGCGATCGGAAATCGCGGCCGGTATTCCTGGATGAAGGCTTTGAGCATCGCGACACTGAAGGCATCGTGATGCTCGAACGTGGCGTGCAGGCCGATCACCGCCACATCGTTCGGCTCAAAGGTCTCTAAGATTCTCTGCGCCTGAGGAACGGCGCCGGCAACGGAATTCGGACACAGGACTTGGAATGCGACGAGCACGACCACGCGTCCTCGCAGGCCGGACACCAGCAGCGGCCGATCGGTATTGAACCATGTTTGCACGAGCAGCTCGGGCGCATAGGTTGGAGTTGTCATGAATAGCGCACGCGCCGACGCTATCGCGTCGGCGACGTTTGTCCCCTTATTCGATTTTTTGATTGAGCCTGGTCGCGGCTATTGTGTGCCCAAAGCAGGCTACAAATACAAGAGGCAAATTACTTCGTGCCGGCTGCTTGCGAATTCTCCGGCGATACGTTAGCGACTTATGAGGCCGGCTGCTCGCGATCGCGAAGCTTGCGTTCCGCAATTTCCTGGCGATCCACCGCGACGTCGCGCGGCGCCTTGATGCCGATGCGCACTTGCGAACCATTCACCGCCATGATAGTCACCTCGACGTCATCGCCGATCCGCAAGGTCTCTCCGGTGCGGCGAGTCAGAATCAACATGCTTGGCTCCATGGTGGGCAATGGCCAATTAACACACGCTGCCTGCTATCGCGCCAGAGTGGTTTCATGCAATCAAACGTAGGACTAAGCTGACTTCGGCGTATCAGCCCAGGCGCTGACGCTCGCCTCGTAAATGGCCAATTCCTGCAGTAAATCCTCGAGTGGTTGCGCCTTGCCCATGGCAAAGCCCTGGCCGTAATCGACCCCCAAATCCGCCATCCTGGCGCGCAGCACATCGGTCTCTACGTACTCGGCAATAGTTTCCATGCACATGACCTTCGCCAGCTGAGCGATGGCCTTGATCATCGACTCGGACCGCGCGTTGATGATGGCATCGCGCACGAAGCTGCCGTCGATCTTAAGATAGTTGACCGATAGATCCTTCAGATACGCCAGCGAGCTCACACCGGTGCCGAAATCATCGAGCGCGAATTGGCAGCCGAGTTCTTGAAGGTTGCGTATGAAACTCTGTGCCTTGACCAAGTTGCCGATGGTCGCGGTCTCGGTCAATTCGAAGCACAGCACGCCGGGCGGCAAACTGCTGGCATTGATTTCATCGATCACGTACTGAAGAAATGTGTCGTCCTGCAACGATTGGCCGGAGAGGTTGATGGCGAAGCGGGCGATGTCCTCGCCCACCGACGCGCTGTGCGCACCGAGCAGCCGACAAGAGCGGCGCACCACCCATCGGTCGATGGTCGGCATCAACTGGTAGCGCTCCGCCGCGGAGAGAAATTTGCCGGGTGGAATGATTTCGCCGCGGTCGCCCAGCATGCGTATCAGCAATTCGAAACGCGGCCGGCCGTAGTTGCCGCGCAGCGGCTGAATGGGCTGTGCGTCCAGCCGAAAGCCGTCATTGGCGAGCGCGTCGCGTAATTGGCCGATAACCATGATGTCGGTGTGGCGCCGGATGATGCTCTGATCCGAATCCTGGAACATTTCGACGCGGTCACGGCCGCGATCCTTCGCCGCTTTGCAGGCGATCTCGGCGGTCGCCAAGGCGTGGGCAAGCGCATTGTCCGAGCGGCCGATGGGCGCGACGCCAAGGCACACTGACACTTCAAAGGAGCCCTGGCCTGCACGGGGTACGATGGCGGCGGCCGCGGCACGAATCTTCTCGGCAGCGGTTGCTGCTGCGTCCATGCTGCTGTTCGGTATCAGGGCGGCCAGGCGGTCACCGGAGATGCGTGCCGACAAGGCGCCGGACGGCAGAGCCTTGGCCATGCACTCGGCAACACTGGCGATCACATCGTCGCCCACGTGCATGCCGAAAGTCTCGTTGATGACATGCAGACGGTCGATGTCGAGATAAAGAATAATGTGCGAACCGGTGGCGCCAGCGGACGCAATCAGCGCGATGGCCTGGCGTTCGAAAGCCTGACGCGTCATCAAGCCCGTGCTGGCGTCGTACTGTGCCTGAATGATGCTGGTCGCCCGTTTCGCCAAAGCTTCTGCGATCCGTGTTTGATGCAGGTCGAAGTCCGGGGAGCTCGGCGGATTGAACATGGCGAGCACGCCCATGACTCGCTCCGATGGATGCCGCACGGGACAGGCCAGAATCTTGTACGGCGCCGCGACATTGGTCGCGACCTTGGAAATATGATTGATCACGATGGTGCGCTGCTGCAGCTGCATCCAGGCCATTAAGTGCTCCTGCGCGCGCTGCAGCGATTCCGCCGACATGGGCTGGCCGCTGCGTGTCAGGGACAATGCGATGTTCTTGTCCGGCACCCACAGCGCCGCCAACACACAGCCCATGCGCTCCAGTCCGGTCTTCATGATCAGGCCGAATTCATCGGAGTCGCTCGAGGACGCCGATTGCTGCGAGGATATCTCCAACATGAGATTGAGGTCGCGCTCGCGCACGTCGAGATCTCGCTCGCGAGAACCCAATTTCGAGCGCAGCGAGAACTCGCGCCGCAGACACTCAAGTGCGGGCTGCACGAGTTGGCGCACCGTCTGTAGAGGCCGCGCTTCCGTCTGTGAGCCGGACAGGCGCGCGATCAGGCTGACGACGCCCAGCAGTTCGGTCTGCTCGCCGCGTATTGCAAAGGAATATACGGCTCGGTCCGCGTCGAGCGTACGCACGATGCCGGCGAACTCTGCGGTGTCCGATAGGGCATTGGCGATGGCCGCGTTGACTACATCCGGCTCATCGGCGAGATCCAATTCGTCCGAGGCCCAAACCAGGTTGGAGAATCCGTCATGCACGACCACACCGCGCAGACTCGGGAAGAGCATCCGCAGCAAACGGCCATAGGGATCGAACGAGGCATCCACAGGGGGGCTCTGGGCGACGATTGACTTGATTTCCGAGACTGATGCCATGCTAAAGTTTTCGAGGTTAGCCACTCCTAAATCAATCTGATGTATTGACTTAATGCCGTCTTTGATGAGAGTCGCACTTCATGGTAATAAGCGCCGGGTCTGCCGTGGGCGCTTGACAATATCCATGAAGCAGTGTGACGCGGATCGCGAATTCAACGCCCGCCGCGAGTGCGGCGCGCTAATTCGCCGAGCAAGTAGCGGCCGCCGGGGATGCGAACCAGCAGAAATACCCGGCCCCAAAAGCGCCGCGCCTTGGCATCGAATTGCGCCAAAGGCAGAACGTCGTAGAGACGGCCGAGAGGTTGGTGCACGATGGCGCTTTGCATCGTGATGGATACTCGCCTTTGCGCCGACGTCAGGCTCATGAGTACGGCGCCGTCCCGCCATTCGAGTTCGATATCGCTGGAGGCGGCCGAGCGAAACGCGTCGGCAGCGTCGATCCGCACACCCTTCAGCAGAATGTCGACGGGCCCAGGCTCGCCGCGTGAGAGCCGCCACGCACCCTGGTCAAGATCCCGAGCCACGAATGGGCCGGAGAAATTGCGTCGCATGTTTAGTTTCATTGCCTCATCCTACGCGGGATGGACGAGCACATAAAACTACTCCCCGGAATGCGCGTAGGTTCGAGCGGCCGCCCGCGGCTCGACTACCTCGTCGTTGCCGCACTCGCCTTTCCCTTCATGCTGAACAGCGCTGTGCAGGCGGTATTGAACGCGACCGATACCTGGTTCATAGGGCGGCTATCGCCCGCGGCCACATCCGCGATCGGCGCCGTGTACTGGCCGATTCTGGTATGCGTAGTCCTGGTGGGCGGCATCGGTTTATCGGTTCAAACCTCGGTGGCGCAGGCCTATGGAGGACGTCGCTATACGCGCGCATCGCAGGCGACGTGGACGGCGCTCTGGGCTTCGCTGTTCACGACTCCGCTGTTTGTGTTGCTGAGCCTCACCGGTAGGTCGATCTTCGCACCGTTCGACATTCCGGAAGACACTTTGGGGCTGGCGTTACAGTACTGGTTGCCACGCATGCTGGGTGGACCGCTCGGGATCGCGCTATGGTCGCTTCTCGGGTTCTTCAACGGCATCGGCCGGCCCATGATTACGCTGTGGGTGACAGTGAGCGTCGCCCTAGCCAACGCGTTGCTGAATCAACTTTTTATGTTCGACTTCGGGATGGGGATTGCAGGGTCCGGCTGGGCGACGGATGTGGCGCAGTTGATCGGCGTAATGGCCGCGGCAGCGTTATTCCTGGGAAAGAAGACCCGACAGCGCTATGCCTCGCATCTCACCACCCGGCTTCACTGGCGCGCGCTGCTGCGCCAATTCAATTTGGGTTTCCCTATGGGAGTACTGATTGCAGCGGATATTCTCGGCTTTGCGCTGTTTCAGTTGATGCAGGTGCGTCTGGGTATCGTGGATGGCGCGTCGACGCAAATCGTCATGATGCTCACCTCTTTTTGCTACATGCCCGCGGTGGGCATCGCCATGGCCGGCACCACTCTCGTGGGCCAGGCAATCGGCGCCCGCCGCCGTGATTGGGCCTTCAAAGTGGGCAATGGCATCATTCTGATGTCGGTACTCTACATGGGAGTGATCGGCGTACTGCTTGCCTTGGTCGGCCCTTGGATTCTGCCCTTTTTTACCAACAGCGCAGATCCGCAAGCCGCGGCCGTGGTGGCGCGTGCCGGCGTGTTGCTGTGGATTGCCGCGGGGTATCAGCTTTTCGACGGCTTCAACATCAGCAGCGGCGCGTGCCTGCGTGGCGCGGGCGACGCGCGCCTGCCGGCCGTCATGGTACTCGCACTGTCATGGCTGCTGTTCGTGCCACTGGCGCATAGTCTGTCGTTTGCGTCGGGCGCTGGTTGGGTCAACTGGCTGCCGCAGTACGGTTTAGGCGCAATCGGCGGATGGTTTGCAGCCCTGGCCTATGTATGCTGCCTGGGGTTGATGCTTTATCTTCGTTGGTGGTCGCGCGCCTGGGCACGAATCACGTTGCCGTTGAATTGAGAGGCGCATTGAATTCAAGAGTATGTCGATTGAATGGTTTGGTGCGAGGCGCGCTTGCGCTGCTCTGGATGCTACCGGCTTGGTGCTGGGGCGCCGCGGTACCCGTGGCGGTGACGGAGGTCATTTCAGCACAGCGCCTGCCGCCGAGTGCGGTCAGCTTCGCCGTGATCGATCCGGACTCCGGCCGGGTGGTTCTCAGTCAGAATCCGGACACGCTGCGCAGCCCAGCATCCACCGTCAAAGTGGTTACGACGTTTGCCGCGTTGGACCTGCTGGGGCCAAGCTACACCTGGCATACGCGAGCTTCGTTCCGTGGCAACCTCAGTGAAGGCGTCCTCGACGGAGATCTGATTCTGCAGGGCGGCGGCGACCCCTACATGACCTTGGAACGATGGTGGAGCTTCGCCCGGGTATTGCGTGCCAATGGGCTGAAGGAAATAGACGGCGACATAGTGATTGACGATTCGGCATTTGCGATACCCCCTGAGGACCCGGCGGAGTTCGACGGCAAGCCGAATCGCTCGTACAACGTCCTGCCGAATGCACTCATGGTGAACTTCCAGTCCATCGAATTTCGCGTGGTGCCGGACGCCGCGGCAAAGCGCATCGACATTATCGCGACTCCGTCTCCGGGCAACCTATTGATCGAGAATCACGTGCGATTCGTTGCCGGACCCTGCGGCGCCTCCGCCGCCAGGGTTGATTTCAAGGTCGATTCAGCCGGTTGGGATCAAGTGGCGTTCAGCGGCGCACTGTCGGCGCACTGCGCGGAGCGCAGCTTCGCGCGCGTGCTACTGCATCCGAGCACCTACGCATTCGGTACGTTCGTCGAATTGTGGCGTGAACTGGGCGGCAAGTTCAGCGGTAAGCTGCGGGTGGAAGCGGCGCCGCTGGACGCGCAAGCGCTCGTAAGTTTCGACTCCCTCACCTTGGGCGAGATCGTTCGCCTGACCAACAAATACAGCAGTAATTTGATGGCGCGCCATCTGCTGCTGACCATGGGACAAGAGCATTTGGGCGTTCCCGCGACTCTGGAAAAGGGGGCCGCCGCCATGGCCGACTGGAGCCGCGAACGGGGACTCGATCTACAAGGCATGGACATCGACAATGGTTCGGGGCTGTCGCGCCGCACTCACATTACGGTGCTGCAAATGGCGAAGGTTCTCAGCGCCGCCTATCACAGCCGCTACGCACCGGAATTCCTCGCCTCCCTGCCGCTGGCCGGCGTCGATGGCACCTTGCGCTCCCGCATGAAGATGACTCCGGCCGGAGCCGCGCGCTTGAAGACTGGGCACTTGGACGGCGTCAGCGGCGTCGCGGGCTATGTCACCGCCGCAAGCGGTAAGACCTACGTACTCGTCTGCCTGGTCAATCACCCGCGCGCCGACTTCGGCGCAGGCGAGCCGGTGCATGCCGCACTGGTGAAGTGGATTCTCGAGGACCTCTAGCCGCGAGGCCTAGGGTCGCTCGAGATCCCAAAGGACCGCGGTCACGTCCTTGCGCAGCCAGACACCGAGTCCCAAGTAGTTGAATCGCCGTTGCAGTCGGCGGCGATACCAGTCGCCCGGGCGCAGATGCACGGCCCGATCCGTGAGTGCACGATCGCAGTTTTCGCGCCAGTCCTCGCGAGTCAGTGCAGAAACGTAGACAGCAGCCCTGCTGAGCTTTGCCAGATTCGCGACGGCACGCGACGCGTCGCGGTCGTCCAAGTATTGCAGCACGTCGTAGCAAATCACGAGGTCGCTGGGCGAACGCGGCACGAAATCGGTCACCGATCCCCGCGTCCATTTGTATCGACGGCACAAATACTCGCTGTTCTCGAGACCCACGTATCGAGCGCGCGGTATGGCCGCCGCGAAAGGTTTGCGCAGCAGACCAACGCCGCAACCCGCATCAAGGATGCTGCGCACCGGGATACTGGCATGACGCAAAATAGCCGCGATCAGTTGCGCACGACCACGCATTTCAGCGGGGGTAGTGACGCGGGTAGCGGCATTGAAATAGTACTTGCGAAAGTAGGCGGAGTTGAAAACGGTGGACGTCGCCATTGCATGGACTCGCGATCGGCGGCGGTGTGCGCCCTTTGTTCATCGAAATGTCGGAGTGTAAGTACTCAGGTTAAGCGCCATGCTGTCGGCGCGTCAAACCAACGGCTCAACACAGGCAAACGTGGTCGATGCCCTTGCTCAGTGGAAATTGCTTGAATGGCGCCGTATCTGTATGGTAATCGAGGCGCAGATGGCACGGTCGCGGATTTATATAGCACATCGACAAGCAGGTTTCAGTGCATAGCCATTCCCTTGAGATGGATATTGGACGGATTTGTCGTCTAATTAATTGTTAGGCGTCATCTGAGTGTCACCACGAAATAGGTTTCGCACTTCGATTGTACTGGCGGTTCTATCGGCGCTCGCCGCAATCTATTGCTTTGCGCGGATGCTTGCGTCAGCAGACATGGCTTTCACCTATTGCGACAACCACTACTCGATTTTCGCTGAGAATCCGCGTTGTCGCACGCCGTACTATGCTATGACCTTGTGCGGGATATTCTTAGCGATAGCGGTTGGTTTGGTGATTTACGGTTGGAGCGGACACGCGGGTCGTCTTCGTTGGACCATGGAGGAAGGTCGATTTTCTGGCGTATGTGACAGCGCTGTTGCATGACATCCGCGCAGCTTTCTGGAGCATCAGTTCTCTTGCTGTAATTGCCATGGTTGGGTACAGCATGGTGCGGGCGCTGTCCCCGTAAGGCGCAATGTATCGGTGGTGGAAAGAATAGTTACTTCAACGGGACAGGTTGGCTCATTATTTTCGTGTTGGTCGCGCTGAGAATTCACGAGTGGCTCGCGAGAGCGTCTAACTAGTGATTGGCACGGGTACACTGCACCGAGAGGGTGCTTATGTTGGAGCTTCGGCCGAATTGCGAATGCTGTGGCCTTGACCTTGCGGCGAACTCCACCGACGCGTGGATTTGCTCCTTTGAGTGCACCTTTTGTTCGAAGTGTCAGGCGGAGATACTGCGGGGAAAGTGCGCCAACTGTGGTGGTGAACTTCAGCGTCGGCCCGGACGAGCCGACCACTTACTCGCGAAGTACCCCGCTACTACTAAGCGAATCGTAAAGGACTCCGGGTGTCAGTCAGATCAAACGTCATCTCGGGATAGATGACTCTGAGTACGGCAAGTTTGCCCGGGGTCATCGATCCCGAGGGAAACAAGGTCGAATTGTGGCAACCGCCCGCCGGGCAATGAAGCGCGCCCAGCGCCCACGCGGTGTCACTCGACCGTGAGGCTTTTCGCCAGATTTCTAGGCTGATCGACGTCGGTGCCCTTAAGCACCGCCACGTGATACGCAAGGAGTTGCAGGGGAATTGCGAACAGAATCGGCGCTTGCAGCGCCGAAGCCGCCGCCGGCATTTCGATTACGGTCACACCCTCCTCACTGCGCATGTGCGCCTGCGGATCGGCGAACACGTAGAGCTGTCCGCCGCGTGCGCGAACTTCCTGCAGATTCGATTTGAGTTTCTCCAGGAGCTCGTTGTTCGGCGCCACCGCCACCACCGGCATATCCTCGTCCACCAAGGCCAAGGGTCCATGCTTGAGTTCCGCGGCAGCATAGGCTTCCGCGTGAATGTAGGATATCTCCTTGAGCTTCAGCGCGCCCTCCATGGCAATGGCGTGCAGGGGCCCGCGGCCTAGAAACAACGCGTGGTGCTTGTCCGCGAAAACTTTGGCGAGTTCCTGAATGGCGGAGTCCAGCTTCAGCGTCTTCTCCACCAGACCCGGCAACTGCAGCAGTTGCGATACGAGTTCGGGTTCCTGTACGGAGGCACTGCCGTTTTTGGCGAGTGCGATGGTCAACATGGCGAGCGCCGTCAACTGGGTCGTGAGAGCCTTGGTCGAGGCGACCCCGATCTCGGGTCCGGCGCGGGTCAACAACACCAGCCCCGATTCGCGCACCATGGAGCTTTCCGCCACATTACAAATCGTCAGCGTGGACAGATACTGCGCCTGCTTGGCGTTGCGCAAAGCGGCCAGGGTGTCGGCGGTTTCGCCGGACTGCGAAATGGTGACGAACAGGGTATCCGGCGTGATGACCGGATCGCGATAACGGTACTCGCTGGCGATTTCAACTCGTGCCGGTATGCGGCAGATCTGCTCAATGAAGTAGCTGGCGACCAGGCCGGCGTGAAAGCTGGTGCCGCACGCCGCGATGTGCACGGCCTTGACCTTTTTGAATATCTGCTCGGCGCCAGGGCCGAAGGCTGCATCGAGAAGTTTGCCGCCGGCTATCCGCTCCTGCAAAGTCTGCGCAATGGCGCGGGGTTGCTCGTGGATTTCCTTGAGCATGAAGTGCCGGTACTGGCCACGTTCCACCGCGTCGGCGGACAGCTCGCTTTCGCGGATCGGCCGTGCGCGGCGAGCGCCCGCGCTATCAAGAATCTTGATCGACGTGCGGCGTATCTCCGCGACGTCGCCCTCTTCGAGGAACATGAAGCGGCGCGTAACGGGCAGCAGCGCGGCGACATCGGAGGCGACGAAATTCTCATCGACGCCGAGCCCGATGACCACGGGGCAACCTTCCCGCGCCACCACGACACACTCGGGGTCCGATTCGCTGATCACCGCCAGGGCATAAGCGCCCCGCAGGTCGGCCACGGTCTTGCGCACTGCCTCGAATAGATCAGCCGAAGAGGCCAAGTGAAGATGAATGCGGTGAGCGACGACCTCGGTGTCGGTTTCGGAGGTAAAGATGTAGCCCAACCCCTTGAGCTCGGCGCGCAGAACTTCGTGATTTTCGATGATGCCGTTGTGCACGATGGCGACGCCGTCGCGGGATATGTGCGGGTGGGCATTGTTGACGGTGGGGACTCCATGGGTCGCCCAACGGGTGTGCGCGATGCCGACGTGCCCGGCAATGGGAGCCGCGTCGAGGGCATCTTGCAGAATCTTGACCTTGCCGACGGTGCGCAGGCGGGCAACTCGGCCGCTTTCGACTACGGCGATACCGGCGGAGTCATAGCCGCGGTATTCCAAGCGCCGCAGGCCTTCCATGAGTATCGGCACTGAATTGCGCTCCGCAATCACACCCACGATTCCACACATAAGGCTTGGCTCCGTCTCCGCACTAAAAAGGCTGCCTAGTGTGCCCGACGTAGATGGGAAGTCTAGGGCACAGGTCCAGGACCGAGGCTCACGCTCTGGGTCAGGCGCTCTTCTACTACTAGCCTATCTATACTATTTACTAATTAGTATTAGTATGTATATATTATTGGCTTATGGACGATAGCA
>JAYTXS010000288.1:0-5177 GCA_043742845.1 Gammaproteobacteria bacterium | reverse complement strand
GCGAAGAATGGCAAGTACGGATTGGCGTGCGCCATCATCGTCAAGCGCGTGGATGCGCAGACTCGGGCGAAAACTTCATTGAACGAGTTGCTGCGCAATACGGACTAGCCGCTTGGCCAGCGAGTCCAGCGTCTTTTCTGTCCTAATAATTCCGCGATTCTGAAGGCTTGAACGGATTGAGTACCTGAACATTGAACCGCGCAAAGTCGCGCACATTGCGGGTGACCACCGTCAAATTATGCATCAGGGCAGTCGCTGCGATCATCGCGTCCTCGTAAACCGTATCGGATTGTCTGTGCATGAGCTTTGCCCAGCGGCGCAAGCTCGCGGCGTCCATGGATAGCACGCTGCAAGAGTCGGCCAGCTGTTCAGCCCACGCTTCTATTTCATCGGCTTTGGTCGGATCTTGGTCACGGGTCAACTCGATTCCGGCCTGGATCTCGCCGATCGTCACCGCTGACAAATGGAGATTCGCTTCCTCGATCGCCTCGAGCCAGGCCACCAGTTCGGGACGCGGCCGTGGTTTGCGAAGCTCCGAGACTATATTGGTGTCGAGCAGATACACCGATCGCCTAGAATCGCGCCGCCGGCCGTCGCCGATTCCGTCCCCGCTGCGGCACTGGCAATTCCCCTCGGCCAAAATCTGTGAGCAAAAGAGCCTTCAGCGATGGGCGCGCGGACTGACAAAGACGCTTCCATTCGGCGATCGGAACAAGTACGGCTGTTTGCTCCCCGCGACGAGTGACGACCTGCGGCCCCTCTCTCACGCATGTGTCGAGGAATTCGCTGAATCGAGATTTCGCATCCTGAACCGGCCATTCCTTTACCCAAGTCCATGATGTAGTACCGCGGCATCTTCGCGAGTTCCGACGCCGTCCATGACTTGAGCGCAAACGGCTTGTTGTCTTTCGAGTCCGCGCTCTTGAAATGAAAGTTCTCGCGCAACAAGTCGTGCACGCCCTGCGGCGCGCGCCACAGGTTGTCGTTCGCCTCACGACCGGCGCAGTACCACCAGTAATGTTTGCGCGGCGGCGATAGTGCCGCCCCTACTCCTTGCAGGAAACGGCGGCGCGCCGTCATGACTTGGCCGGCTCCATCGCATAGGTCAACACATGGTGTGCCAGTAGATCGCCGTTCGCAGCGCCCATGATGACCATGTCACAGCAACTCCTCGCGCTTTGCGGGCGCCGCCGCCGCAACAGTCGCTGCCTTGCCCGCAGCGGGCGGCCGGCCTTCAGTGCGGGCGTGCGTGGTTTCAGCCGAACCGGCCGGTAATGTAATCTTCCGTCAGTTTCTGCTGCGGGTTGGTAAAGATCAAATCCGTGGGGCCGATTTCCACCAGATCGCCCATGTGAAAATACGCCGTGCGCTGCGACACGCGCGCCGCCTGCTGCATATTGTGGGTCACGATGGCGATGGCGTAATTCTCGCGCAGCTCATCGATCAAGTCCTCTATTCTGGCGCTCGCGATCGGATCCAACGCGGAGGTCGGTTCGTCCATCAAGATCACCTCGGGGTTGACCGCTATGGTGCGCGCAATGCAAAGCCGTTGCTGCTGGCCGCCGGATAAGCTGGTGCCGGAGCTGGACAGACGATCCTTCACTTCCTCCCACAGTCCCGCCCTCGCGAGGCTGACCTGGACCAGTTCGTCCATATCACCTCGATTTCTGCACAGGCCGTGTATACGCGGACCGTAGGCGACGTTGGCATAGATCGAGTGCGGGAACGGCGTGGGTTTCTGGAACACTATGCCGACGCGCGCGCGCAGCTGCGCCACGTCCTGCTTGCGATCGTAGATATTGTTGCCATCGAGAGTGATCACGCCATCGACGCGTGCACTGGCGATGGTGTCGTTCATGCGATTGAGGCAGCGCAGGAAAGTGGACTTGCCGCAGCCCGACGGCCCGATCATGGCGAGCACCTGATTGCGGCCGATATCTAGACTGACGTCTTTCACAGCATGCTTGCCACCGTAATAGACATTGACGCTGCGCGCGGTCATGACGACGTCGGACGAGGCATCGCGAACGGCGCTTGCACCGCCGGGAGGCGCGGCGGGCGCCGGCGTCCTGCCGGGACTGTGAGAATCGCTCATCCAAAGCGCCCGGTGATGTAGTCGTCGGTTTTACGGTTCTTCGGCGACGTAAAGATCTGGTTGGAGGGACCTATTTCCACCAGTTCCCCCATGAACATG
Source organism: Gammaproteobacteria bacterium (assembly GCA_043742845.1). Lineage (GTDB taxonomy): Bacteria > Pseudomonadota > Gammaproteobacteria > Steroidobacterales > Steroidobacteraceae > Bog-1198. Next base: position 2,983 of record JAYTXS010000288.1, on the reverse strand, counting down.
AATCCGGTGACATTCGACACTCGTGCCGCCTGCTGCAAATTGTGGGTGACCACGACGATGCAGTACTTCTCGCGCAACGCCTGCAAGGTTTCCTCGACACGCAATGTCGAAATGGGATCGAGCGCGGCGGTCGGTTCATCCAGCAGCAAAACATCCGGCTGCACGGCAATGGCGCGCGCCACGCACAGGCGCTGCTGTTGTCCGCCCGACAAGCTACGGCCGTCCGCATTCAGCTTATCCTTGACCTCATCCCAAATAGCGGCGTCGCGCAGTGCGGATTCCACCCGCGCCTTCAGCTGCGCACCGCGAATGCCGCCGGCCAGCCGCAAACCAAACGCCACATTGTCGAATACCGACATCGGAAAGGGCGTCGGCTTCTGGAACACCATGCCGACCCGATAGCGCAGCTCGGCCACATCCACCGTCGGCCCGAGAATGTCACGGCCGCCGATGAGCACTTCGCCTTCGGCACGCTGTTTGGGATACAGCGCGTACATACGGTTGAGCACGCGCAGCAGCGTCGATTTTCCGCAGCCCGAGGGACCGATGAAGGCGGTGATAGAGCGATCCGCCAGGCTCATGTTGATGTTGTGCAGAGACTGCACGGCGCCATAGTAGAAATTCAAGCCGCGAATCTCGATTTTTGGTGGTCCCGACTCCGGGTCGCAAGCCGCGGCCACGGTCTGCGGTACGCGCATTTTCAGATGCTTGGGCGGCTTGATCGACGGTATCATTGTCCGGAACCTCGGCCCGACTGCAGCAGCGCCAGCAAAACTCGCGCGGATATGCTCAGTACCAGAATCGAAACGGTAATGATCAAGGCACCTGCCCATGCCAGGTTCTGCCAGTCCTTATACGGACTCAAGGCAAATTGGAATATGACGACGGGAAGATTTGCCATCGGCGCATTCAGATCGGTGCTCCAGAACTGATTATTGAGCGCAGTGAACAGCAACGGTGCGGTTTCGCCGCTGATGCGCGCGATGGCGAGCAGCAAGCCGGTGACGATGCCGCTGCGCGCCGCGGGGTACAGCACGCTGATGGTGGTGCGCCAAGGATAAGCACCCAGCGCCGCCGAAGAATCCTTCATGCCGGTGGGGACGAGATTCAGCATGTCCTCGGTAGTGCGCAAAGTCACGGGAATCGCGAGCACAGCCAGCGACAGCGCGCCGGCAATGGCCGAAAAATGCCCCATGCGCACCACAACCATCTCGTAAATGAACAAACCGATGATGATCGACGGTGCGGACAGCAGCACGTCGTTGATGAAGCGAATGGCCGTGCTGAGCCGGGAGCCGCGTCCATATTCCGCAAGATAGGTGCCGGCCAACACGCCGATGGGCGAGCCGATCAGAATGCCCAACAGGGTCATCACCGCGCTGCCGTACAAGGCGTTGAGCAAGCCGCCTTGTCCGCCGGGCGGCGGCGTCATCGCAGTAAACAAGTGCCATGACATGCCGGCGAGACCGTGCGACAGCAGCGTCCAGAGAATTGCTGCCAGGCACGCGAGCCCCGTCATTGTCGCGATCAGTGACAGCACCAGAAAGGCACCGTTCTTCGCCTTGCGCAGCGCTCGCCGACTCATACGGTCGCCCCGCCTCGCCGCTCGAGCCTGCGCAGCATGGCCTGAGCGGCGGCGATGACCGTAAAGGTGATGAGGAACAACAATAATCCCAAGGCGATGAGCGAAGACGTATAAAGATCCCCCACCGCCTCAGTGAACTCATTGGCGATGGCCGAGGAAATCGTCGTGCCGGGGGCCAGCAGAGAGGAACTGATGCGGTGCGCATTGCCGATCACGAAGGTCACCGCCATGGTCTCGCCAAGCGCCCGACCCAATCCCAACATGACGCCGCCGACAATACCCACGCGCGAGTGGGGCACCACCACATTCCACATCACTTCCCAAGTCGTGGCGCCCAATCCGTAGCCGGATTCCTTGAGCATGGGCGGCACAGTATCGAACACATCGCGCATGGTCGCGGCAATGAACGGCAGCACCATAATGGCGAGGACCACGCCGGCCGTGAGCACGCCGATGCCGAACGGCGGCCCTTTGAATAAATGACCGATGCCGGGGATCCCCCCGAAATGAGCGATCAACCAGGGTTGCACATGTCGCTGCAGCACCGGGGCGAGCACGAACAGGCCCCAGATGCCGAATATAATGCTGGGCACGGCCGCCAGCAGTTCAACGGCAACGCCAATCGGTCGTTTCAGCAACGGCGGACAGAGCTCGGTCAGAAACAGGGCAATGCCGAATCCCGCCGGCACTGCCAGCAGCATGGCAATCGTCGAAGTGACGACGGTGCCATAGATGGGGGCCAGCGCCCCATACTGGTCGGTGACCGGGTTCCAAATTTCGCGCGTCACGAAAGCGAAACCAAAAGTATGCAGCGCCGGCCATGCGCCGCGCACCAGCGATATGGCCACGCCGCCCAGGATCAACAACACGAGGATCGCCGCGCTTAAGGTAGCCGCGCGGAAGATCCTCTCGTAAATCAACTGCTTTGCGGCGTGCCTCGGATCGATGATCGCCACGGTGTGAGTTTCGCTCCCGCTATTTTCCGCTCCACACCGGTTGACCGCCCGACGTGATTTCCGAAGTCCAAGTCTTTTTCACCTGCGCGATCAAGGGCGCGGGTAACGGCACATAGTCAAGGTCCGCGGCCATACTAGCGCCATCCTTGTATGCCCAGGCAAAGAACTTCAATGCTTCGTTGACCGGCGCCGCGTCCGCGGGTTGCTTATACAGCAGAATAAAGCTGGCACCGGTTATCGGCCAGCTCTTGGCACCGGCCTGATCCGTCAAAATCAAATAGTAGCCATCGGCTTTGGCCCAGTCGGCACTGGCCGCCGCCGCCTGAAAAGACTCGGCACTGGGTCCCACCGCCGCCCCAGACTTGTTGGTGAGCAGGGTGTACGCCATCTTGTTCTGCTTCGCATAGGCGTATTCGACATAGCCAATGGCCCCGTCGGTCTG
>JAYTXS010000287.1:0-3439 GCA_043742845.1 Gammaproteobacteria bacterium | reverse complement strand
CGGCCGCGGGTATGGGCGCAGGTGAGGCCGTTGCCAACGCTTGCCGACTCGACGAATTCCTCGGTGGCCGTCGCCGGCATGCTGCCGACCACCGTTCCGGAATCGAACTCGATGAGCGGCGCGCCGGTGAGCACTATGTCGCCGGGCGCGCCACGCAGTGCGGTCACGACGCCGCTGAAAGGCGCGGGCACTTCGACCACGGCTTTGGCGGTCTCCACCGACACCATGGGCTGATCGACGCGCACATCGTCACCCACCTTGACGTGCCACTCGAGGATCTCGGCTTCAGCCAAGCCTTCGCCCAAATCAGGGAGCCTGAAGGTACTCATGACAGCCTCGGGTCCTTTTCGTCGGCGAACGTGAGTTGCGCAGCATCGATGATTCGCTGCACGCTCGGAATGTAGTCGTGCTCGAGCTTGAACAGCGGCATGATGGTATCGAAACCGGCGACGCGCTGTATGGGCGCCTGCAAATCATACAGACCGTGCTCCGCGACCAGCGCGGCGATCTCCGCACCGACGCCGACATTGCGCGCCGCTTCATGCACGATGAGCAACCGGCCCGTCTTGGCCACCGAAGCCAAAATCGTCTCGATGTCGATCGGGCTCAACGTCGCGAGGTCGATGATCTCGGCGCTGATGCCGCGCTTGTCGAGTTCGACGCAGGCGCGCAGCGTCTCGAGTGTCATCGCACCCCACGTGACAACAGTGAGGTCACTTCCCTCGCGCAAAATGAAACAACGATCGAGCGGCAGAGCTTCACCGCTGTCGTTCACCTCCTGGCGCATCGCGCGATACAGCCGCACAGGCTCCAAGAACATTACGGGATCCGGGTCGCGGATGGCCGCGAGCAGCAGGCCATAGGCGCGTGCCGGCGAGGACGGGCATACGACGCGTATTCCAGGTATGTGGCACAGCAGGGTCTCGGTGCTCTCCGAATGATGTTCCGGAGCATGAATGCCGCCGCCGTGCGGCATGCGCATCACCACCGGACAGCTCAATCGGCCGCGGGTGCGGTTTCGCATACGCGACATATGGTTCACGATCTGATCCAACGCCGGATACAGAAATCCCATGAATTGAATTTCTGCGACGGGCTTCAAGCCATGCGTCGCCATGCCCACGGACATTCCGGCGATGGCGGCTTCCGCAAGCGGCGTGTCCTGCACCCGGTCCTTACCGAAGCGTTGCTGCAGCCCTGCGGTCGCGCGGAACACCCCGCCGTTGGCGCCCACGTCCTGACCGATGACGACCACCCGCGCGTCGTGCTGCATCTCCCAGCCATGCGCCATTGCAATGGCTTCCACCATGGTTATTTTCGCCAATTCAATGACCGCTGTGCTTGGAGCCGTACTTGCGAGCGACGCGACGTTGCTCGTGCAGATGCGCCGGCAGCTCCGCGAATAAATGGTCGAACATGGCATCGGTGGAGGGTTTTGCCTTGGCGAGGTATTCGCTTACGGCCGCGTCGACTTGGCGCGTGCATTCCTCCAGCAGAGCTTGTTCCTTGGCAGCATCCCAAACTCCTGCCTTGAGCAGAAATTCGCGAATTCGCAGCATGGGTTCGAGGCTCCACGCTTGTTTGACTTCTGCAGCGGGACGATAGCGGCTGGCGTCGTCCGCCGTGGTGTGATCGCTCAATCGATAGGTGAGCGCCTCGATCAGCGTGGGTCCGGCGCCACGCCGTGCGGTCTCGAGCGCCTCAGCGACCACTTCGCGAACGGCGAAGACGTCATTGCCGTCGACTTGCACCCCGGGGATGCCGGCTGCCACTCCTTTCTGCGCCAATGTTTGCGCGGCCGTTTGCTCCGACACTGCAACGGAAATGGCCCAGCCGTTGTTGACGATGACGAATACCACCGGCAGCGCGCGCGCTCCCGCGACGTTGATGGCTTCGTAAAATGCACCCTCGGAGGTACCACCGTCGCCGATGTAGGCCAGTGCGCAGCGCGGCTGCTTGAGTATCTTGAAGGCCATGGCGGCGCCGGCCGCGTGCAGGGTTTGGGTGGCGATGGGCACGCACCAGGCGAAGTCGTGACGCGGCACTGCGAAGTCGTTGCCGGTTTCATCGCCGCCCCAGTAGGTCAGGATTTCGGTCATGGTAACGCCGCGCCACAGCTGAGTGCCGAATTCGCGGTACACGGGAGCGAGTACGTCTTCAGGCCGCATTGCCGCGCCGATGCCTATATGCGCCGCTTCGTGACCCAGCGATGACGGGTAGGTGCCGAGTTGTCCGGTGCGCTGCAGGTTGACGGACTTTGCATCGAAAACCCGCACCAGCGTCATGGCGCGATACATCCGCAGCACTTCGCCCATGTCCTGCGCAAACCGTGGCAGCGGCTCGACCAGCGTGCCGCTCGGATTGAGGATCTGCCTGTACGCTATCTTGAATTCGGCGATCGTCTTCATAGCTCAATTATGCCAGGGCCGGCCGACCGGCGCTTCATGCGACCGGCTCTAAGGTGTTTACGCACGGTGTTCGGCGGCGAGATATTTCTGGGTCTGCATTTCGACGAGACGGCTTGCCGCGCGCTGAAACTCGAATTGCAGGCGCTCGCCGCGATACAGCGCGGCGGGCGGCGCCGCGGCGGAGACCACCAGCTTGACGCCGCGATCGTAAAACTCGTCGATGGCCGCGATGAAGCGGCGCGCGGCGTCCTCGTCGGCGGAAGTGAACTGCGGAATATTGGAAATGAAAATCGTGTGGAACATGCGCGCCAGCTCGATGTAGTCGTTCGGGCTGCGCGGTCCCGTGCACAGTTCGCTGAATTCGAACCACGCCGCGCCTACTGCGGTGGCCAAGGCGGCGATGTTGCGGTCTTCGATCGTGAGGATCGACGGCCCTGCAGCGCAATCTGCGGCGAGCGCCGTGAATCGCCTGCGCAGCTGCATTGCTGAATCGGCGAGCCGCGAATCCAAGTAGGTCGGCGCCTGCTCCAGCTGGCGCAAACGATAATCGACGCCGCCGTCCAGATGCACCACATCCATGCGGCTCTTGATCAACTCAATAGCGGGCAGGAAGCGTTGGCGTTGCAGGCCGTCTTTGTACAGCTCATCGGGCGGCGCGTTGGACGTTACCACCAGAGTCACGCCGCGGCGGTACAGCCCCTCGAACAGGCCGGCGAGGATCATGGCGTCGGCAATATCTGCGACGAAGAACTCGTCGAGGCAGATGACCCGTGCAGAATGCGCCAGCTGCTGCGCGACAGCCTCGAGCGGGTTTTCGCGCTGTGCGGCGGCGCGCAGCTGCGTATGCACCTGGCGCATGAAGCGATAAAAGTGGCAGCGCTCGCGCTGTGCAAAGCGCAGCGACAAGTAGAACCAGTCCATCAACAGCGTCTTGCCGCGGCCGACACCACCCCACAGATAAAGCCCGCTCTGCGGCACGCGCGCCTGCGCCGCAAGCCAGGGCAGGTGTGCGCGCAGTGTGGCGCTCAACG
>JAYTXS010000286.1:0-4156 GCA_043742845.1 Gammaproteobacteria bacterium | reverse complement strand
ATCCGCGTCGAAGGGCACACGGACGATAGGCCCATCAAGACTGCGGCATTCCCGTCTAACTGGGAACTGTCGGCGGCCCGCGCGGCGAGCGTGGTACACCAATTCATGAGACAGGGCATCGATCCGCTGCGCCTCGAGATCGTCGGCTTCGGCGAATTCCATCCCCGCCAGACGAACGCCACGATGGAGGGCCGCAACTCTAATCGGCGCGTCGTGGTGTTGGTGCTGGAGCAGGTTTCGCCGGGCGCGCCAATGACGACCATCGCCGATGAACATACGCCTGGGACGGCTGCCCCCGGAGTGGACCTCGCGGATGGGAGCGGCGGGGCTAATCGCCTGATGTACCGAGTGCCGCCGGCAGCGCTCGAAAATTCCATGTTGGTCAAAGGTCAATCCAAGCCTCCGCCGAACGAGCGGCCGAAAGCAGACTGAGCGAGGTCACCCGATGAGTGAAGTTGACCGTTTGAGCAACCCCGGCCTTTATCCGGCGATGCCGATCGCCGACAAGCGTCCATCCCGGGAGGGGTCAGGCGCGCCACCCCGCAGTGATAAACAAAGTGTCGAGAAAGCAACGCCGCAGGTCGCTGAGGACACGGATCCGGCGAGCAATCCTCGCCCGCCCAAGTCCCTCATCGACGAGTTTGCTTAATATGATTGTCAGTGGCAATACGATTTTCGGGCTGGCCGCGCCGTTGCAGGTGCGGACAAATCGGGGCAGACTTTAGGCTATGAAAAGTCTTTGGCTCGCACTCGTCGGCTTAGCGGCCGACACCTTATTGAATGTGAACGGCTGTCTCGAGGATTGGAGCTGGTGTGACGTGGATAGGCGGCCGTCCAACTAGGCGGAAGGAATGCGCGCTGCCGTTTATCACGGGAATCGCGACCTTAGGCTGGAGTCGGTGGCCGAACCTGCACCCGGCCCGGGCGATGTGAAGCTGCGCGTCATTTACAACGGTATTTGCGGCAGCGATATGCCACGAATACTATGACGGCCCCATCACCACCCGCACGACACCGCACCCGCTAACGGGGGTCAAGAACCCCGTCATTTTCGGCCATGAGTTGTGCGGTGAAGTAGTGTCCTTGGGCGCCGGGGTGGAGGATTTGTCGCCCGGCGATCTGGTGGCGGTTGAACCCGTGGAAACCTGTGGTCGTTGCCATTCGTGTGCGGCGGGACAATACAATCACTGTGGGAAGCTTGCCCTGCATGGCTACAACCGTGGCGGCGGAGGTCTTGCCGAGTACACGGTGGTGCGCCGTGCTATGGCGCATCGACTGCCGCGCGGCATGACAGCGGTGCAGGGGGCGCTGATCGAGCCGCTCGCGATCGCATGGCACACGGCGAATCGTTGCCGACTGGAGGCGGGGCAGACCGTCGCGATTCATGGTGCGGGTCCGATCGGCGTCGATGTGATCGTGGGCGATCCGTCGCCGTTGCGACGGGGAGTCATGCAGCGTCTCGGCGTGCGCGTGACGCTTGATCCGAACGATTGCGATCCGGTTGCCGCGATCCGCGATCTGACCGGCGGCCGCGGTGCGCATGCGTCGGTCGATGCTGCCGGAGTTGCGTCCGCGTTCAATGCCATGTTGCTCGGTACCCGCGTCGATGGCACCGCCGTCGTCGTTGCCATTCACCACGTGCCGGTGGTGATTCCGCCCTTCGATTTGCTCATGCCCGAGGTCAATCTCACCGGCGTTGCTTTGTCAGTGCGTGCGTTCCCGAGCGTCATCGACGCGATGGCGAAAGGGCACTATCCGCTCGATGAGTGGGTGGAGAAGATTCCGTTCGACGACTCGATGGAACGCGGGTTCGAACGGTTGCGGCGGCAGGAGGGCTTGAAGATTCTGGTCGATGTGGGCTCGGCCGCCTGAAGATCACTTAACGCAAACCTCGAGCAGCATCGGCACATCGGCCGCGAATACCTGGCGGAGCGCGGCATCGAGCTCCTCGCAGCGCTCGACACGGATGCCCTTGACTCCCTGAGCAGCAGCGAGCGCGCAGAAATCCAGGTGCGGCAGCCGCACGCCGGGCAACGCACTGAGGTCGAAGCGGCGGCCGAATTCTTCGAGTGCGCGGTAGCTGCCATTGTTGACGATGATGAACGCGATCGGTTGTTTCAATTCGGCCGCGCTCCACAGTCCTTGAATGGCGTACATGGCGGAGCCATCGCCAAGCAGCGCGATCACCTTGCGGCCGGGCCGCGCCAGCGCGACGCCGACCGCTGCCGGCAGTCCGTGGCCAAGTCCGCCGCTCGCGCAGGTGTGGAAGCTCTCGCGTTCGAGTATGGGCAGGTAGTCGTGCATGGCTGCTCGGCGCTTCCTCGACGATGATGCTGTCGGCCGGGCGCAGCGCGGCGATTTGCTGCATTAGATAACGGTCACACAAGGAGCCTGGTGCGAGTCGCGAGGCGTGCGCGGCAACGATCGGCGGCACACGCGGGGCCGCCGACGCAGCAGAGGTTGATGACGCGTGGGCGAGCAGTGCGGCGACGCCCAGCTTCAAATTCGTGACGATGGAAGTGCCGACCGGGCACCAGGCCGCCGCTCCCGGATCGTCGGTCAGATGAATGAGCGCTGCGCCGTCGGGGATGTGCGGCCCATGGCCCTCGACGTGATAGGTGAACACCGGTGCTCCCAGCACCAGAATCAGGTCCGCGCCTTGCAGGCGCGAAACGATCGCCGCTCGATCGGCCGGCAGAAAGCCGGCGAATAAGGGATGACGCTCCGGAAAGCTATTGCGCGCCGACATGGGGCTGACCCAGACCGCGGCTTGCTGCTGCTCGGCAAGCGCGATGGTTTCATCCCAGGCGTCATCGCGCGCCACCGAGGCGCCGACGACGATCACGGGCCGGCGCGATTCGCGCAGCGCGGCTGCCGCACGCGTCAGCAAAGCGGGATCTGCCGCGATGTTGCGGCTGACTTCGCGCGCCGCAAGCGTCGAACAGGGACGATCCCAGTCATCCACTGGAATCGAGACGAAGGCGGGACCGCGCGGCGGCTGCATCGAGACATAGTAGGCTCGAGCGATCGCCGCTGGAACGTCCGCCGCGCGCGCGGGTTCGCTGCTCCATTTCACATAGGGTTTCGGCAGCTGCGCTGCCTGTTCGGAATGGAGAAAGGGCTCGAACGGAAGTATGGAGCGCGCCTGCTGGCCAGCGGTGATCACGAGCGGCGTTTGATTCTTGTAGGCGGTGAAGATGCTGCCGAGCGCGTGGCCGACGCCGATGGCGGAGTGCAGATTGATCAGAGCGGCCTCGCCGCGGGCCTGCGCGAAGCCGTCGGCCATGGCGACCACGACCGATTCCTGCAGGCCGAGCACGTAGCGGAAGTCCTTTGGAAAGTCGCGGAACATGGGCAGCTCGGTCGAACCCGGGTTGCCGAAGACGGTCGTCATCCCGAATTCGCGCAGCAGTGAATATACCGCGCCGCGTACTGTGGTCTCGCTCAAAGGCGGATCACCACTTTGCCGAAATGGGTGCCGCTCTGGAGGTGACGGTAGGCGGCGAGCGCGTCGTCAAAGGCAAACTCACGATCGACGATGGGGTTCAGGCCATGGGTGAAGATAGCGGCATTCATGCGTTCGAAATGCCCTCGCGACCCGACGTAGACGCCGTGCAGGCTGGCCTGCTTGCCGAGCAGTCCGTACGGACTGCCGGCTGCGCCCACCCCCGTCAACACGCCGATCATCGCGACGCGGCCGCCTACGGCGACCGACGCGATGGAGCGGGCCAAGCAATCGGCACCTCCCACGTCCAGCACATGATTGACGCCCCGGCCATCGGTCAATCTCAATATCTCGCGGTCCCACTCTGGATGCGCGCGATAATTGATGCCTGCTTCGGCACCCAGGGCCTTGGCGCGGGCCAGCTTCTCGTCGCTCGAGGAAGTTACAATCACACGTGCTCCGGCAAGCCGCGTAAATTGCAGACCGAATATGGATACGCCGCCCGTGCCGAGCAGCAGCACTGTCTCCCCGGGCGCGACATGCCCGTCGATCAGCGTGCGCCAAGCGGTGACCGCGGCGCAGGGCAAAGTGGCGGCAGCGGCCGCCGACAGGTGAGCGGGCACCGCCACGGCGTCCTGCTGCTCGAACACGGTGAGTTCGGCGAGTACGCCGTCGGCGGGCGGCGCGCCGAGCGCAACCAGTGGGCCGCGC
>JAYTXS010000285.1:0-6390 GCA_043742845.1 Gammaproteobacteria bacterium | reverse complement strand
GCCGCTCGCCCAGCTCGGGTCCGCCATTGAAGGCCAATGATCCTTGTCGAATCCCGGCGCATTCTTCAGGTCATCTTTGTTCACGTTCAAAGTAAATCGATGCTTCTCCGTATCGAGAGTCAAGGCGCGCCACGGAACGGCGAACAGCCTATCTCCCATCCCCAAGAAGCCGCCGAAGAAGCACAGCACCGCTCCCGCCAGCAGGTACGCAGCCGCCGCACGCAAGCGATGCTCCGTCATTTCCACCACGAACGCGGCCCAAAGGGTTGCTGTAATGATGAACCCGTTGCCCAACGCCACAATCACCGCCAACGCCGGAAGGCCGTGTTCCGAGCTAGTCAGCAAGCGCGCAAAGCGCTCTGGTGCAATAAACCTCGGATCGCTCAATTCGATCGACACGAGGCGCGCGATCGACGGGAAAAAGCTGATCGCCACCGCAGGCGCGTGCCGCAAAGGCACAGTGGTGAAAGCTTGTACGGTGATATTCAACGCCAGAAAGACCAGCACCGGCGCCAGCACAGCGAGCGGAATGAATTCGATCAGATTCGACAAAAATCCCAGCATGCCGCCCACACCGACGAAAATCCCCGTGAGCCAGGTGTAGCCGGCGCGCGCGCCCATTTGCTTGAACGCCGGGTGTCCGATGTAGTGTTGTCTGTGCCACGCCACCCGCAAGCCCCGCCACCAGCGTGGCTGCAGCTTCTCCGAGCAAAATACTGCGCACGTCGTAATCGTCGCCGGCAAAGCGGGCGCTTTCGGTGTTATTAACCCCGCCGACCACGGTCAACAGCGCAAACGGAATGATCAACGGCAAATACTCCGCGACGCCTGCGAAGCCACGCAGAATTCCGGCATCGCCATGCGGGAATGCGAGACGCAGAGTCGGCATCGCCGGTGCGCCGACATGCATGCCGGCCACACCCCAATGCCCCAAACCATAGTAGGCCAGGGTGCCGATGATGACGGCGAACAGCACACCGGGCAGGCCGCCCGGGATCGCGCCTTTCGCCACCAATGCGTACAGCACCAGCCCCAAGGTAAGAAATCCCACGATGGGCACTTGCAATAATTCCACCATCGGGAAAAATCCGATCAGCATCAGGGCAATGCCCGCGAGGGAGCCAAGCAATCCCGCCTGAGGCAACAGGCGCCGCAGTGGGATCCAAACCGGCGGCACGAAATTTCATGAACGCCGGACCCAGCACCAGTAGCACCATGCCAATAGTCGAAGGCGTGTCCAAGCCGAACGGCATGGCCGTCACGTCGTCACGGCCGGTGCGGCGCGCCAGGCGCACGGCCAACCAGCTATAGATCAGGTCTCCGACCATGACCCCTAAGGCGGTTCCCGGAAACATGCGCCCGAAAACAACGTCGGCGGGAACTCCGTAACCGCCTATTAGCACGGCGGCAAGCAGGCCCAGCACCGACAAATTATCGACGACTAAGCCTAAGAAGCCGTTCACGTCCCCCGAGACAGGGCGTAAATAGGCACCTCTTACCGGTTCACGCGCCAAGGTTCAACAGTGCCGCGTTGCCGCCTGTTGCCGTCGTATTGACGGTGAGCGTGCGCTCATTAGCGAACCGGGTGAGATAGTGCGGACCGCCCGCCTTGGGTCCTGTGCCAGACAGGCCGGTACCCCCGAAAGGCTGAACGCCGACGACAGCGCCGATCATATTGCGATTGACGTACGTATTGCCGATCGAAGTGTGTTCGAAAACCTGACGCCAGAAAGACTCCAGGCGAGTTTGCACTCCCAAGGTCAGGCCGTATTGGCTGTCGCGAATCGACTTGAGCACTCCGACGACATTCGAGGCTCGGTAGCGCACCACGTGCAGTATGGGGCCGAACTCCTCGCGTGTCAGTTGCGCTGCGTTGTCAAGCTCGATCAGATGCGGCGCGAAGAAACTGCCGTGGGCATGTGCAGCCCCGAGCGCGCACACCTTGACGATGCGCGCCTCTTTGCGCATGCGTTCGACATGGCGCGTCAAGCCGTCGGCCGCCGTCGCCGTGATCACCGGTCCTAAGTCGGTATTGAAATCCGCAGGGTCGCCGATAATCAGTTCATCCATCGCACCGGCAATCATTTCCAGCACTTGTTCTGCTATGTCATCTTGCAGGAACAACAGCCGCAGCGCGGAGCAGCGCTGACCCGCGCTCATGAAGGCGGAGCTCACCACGTCATCTACGACTTGCTCGGGTAGCGCGGTCGAATCAACGATCATGGCGTTCATGCCGCCGGTCTCAGCTATCAAGGGTACGATGGCGCCGTCGCGCGCGGCCAAACTACGGTTGATAGTGAGCGCAGTGGCGGTCGAGCCCGTCATCGCCACTCCCGCCAATGAGGCATGCGCAAACGCGACATCACCGAACAGTCGCCCGGGTGCGGGAATGAGGTGCACCGCCTGCGGCGGCACTCCCGCCTCGTGCAGCAATTTCACGAAGCGCGCTGCAATCAGCGGAGTCGGTTCCGCCGGCTTGGCCACCACGGCGTTGCCGGCCGCGAGCGCGGCCGTGACTTGGCCGGCAAAAATCGCCAGCGGAAAATTCCAGGGGCTGATGCAGGCAAACACACCGCGTCCCTGCAGCGACAATTCGTTCAACTCTCCGGTGGGGCCTTCTAAGCGCTGCGGCGCGGAGAACTGCTGTCGCGCCTGCAGCGCGTAGTAGCGACAAAAATCCACGGCCTCGCGCACCTCGGCAATGGCGTCCGAGATGGTCTTGCCGGCTTCGCGCACCAAAAGCTCATGAAAATCGGCGCGGCTGGCCTCGAGCAGGTCGGACGCCTTGTCGAGGCAGGCCGCCCGCGACGCCCCGCCCGACAGGTTCCATGGCGGTTGGGCCACAGCCGCCGCATCGAAGGCCATGGAGATTTCCGCGGGGGTTGAGTCACGCGAGCTGCCGACGTGGTCGCGTCGATCTGCAGGATTCGTCACCGGATGGGTACTGCCGGGCACCAATACCCCATTGACCAGCGGACCGGCAAGGGGCTTACTCCCGCGGCGGGTCGCCAACTCCTTGCGCAACACCTCAACATCGGGCGGATTACCTAAATCGACGCCGCGTGAATTGCTGCGATCCGAATACAACGCGAGCGGCAGCGGCAACCGCGGATGCGCGTAGGACTCCATACGCTCGAGTTCCGATATAGGATCGCGCACGATCTCCGGTACCGGCACCTCTTCATCCATGAAGCGGTTCACGAACGAGGTGTTGGCGCCGTTCTCCAACAGTCGTCGCACCAGGTACGCCAGCAAATCCTTGTGTTCGCCCACCGGTGCGTAGACGCGAACTCGCGGGAATTTGCCAATCTGCCGCTGCGCCTCGGCATACAGCAGCCGCCCCATGCCATGCAGCCGCTGGAACTCGTAATCCGCACCGTCCGGCGCCAACTCCAGCACCGAGGCGATGCTGTGTGCGTTATGTGTCGCGAATTGCGGATAAATGACGTCCCGGTGGCTGAACAGCCGGCCGACGCAAGCCAAATAAGACACATCCGTGGTGATCTTGCGCGTATACACCGGGTAGCCGGCGAGTCCGCGCTCCTGGGCACGTTTGATTTCGGTATCCCAGTACGCGCCTTTTACCAAGCGCACCGTCATGCGCCTGCCGTAAGTTCGCGCCGTCGCCGCGGCCCAGTCGATGACGTCCAGGGCGCGCTTACCGTAGGCCTGCACGGCTAGTCCCAAGCCCGGCCAGTGACGCGTGGCAGGATCGGCGGCCAGCGCTTCGATAACGTCCAACGACAAATCCAGGCGATCCGCTTCCTCGGCGTCAATGGTCAATTGAATTCCCAAGTTGCACGCGCGCCGGCACAGCGTGGTGGCCAAGGGGACCAAGCGCCGCATCACGCGCTCGCGTTGCAGCAGCGAGTAGCGGGATTCCAACGCCGAGAGTTTGATGGAAATGCTCGATGCCTGTTCTGCGGAACGCCCCGCCGCCGCCGCGCCAATGACGTCAATGGCGTGTTCGTACGACTTCAAGTAGCGCTGCGCATCCTGCTGAGTTCTTGCCCCTTCGCCCAGCATGTCGAATGAACACAAACCCACATCGGCTTCGCGGGCGCTGCGCGCCAGCGCTTCCTCGATGCTGCGGCCGACCACAAACTCGCCGCCGATGATGCGCATGGCGCGGCGCACCGCGAGCCGCACCACGGGCTCGCCCGCCTTGCGTGTAAACCTTCGCATCCAGCTGGTGCTATCGGTTTTGATGCTGGGGTCGAGTTCGAGGATGCCGCCGGTCAGCATCAATCCCCAGGTCGAGGCATTGACGAACAGCGACTCCGATTTGCCGGCATGCGATGACCAGTCGCCCGTGGCCAACTTTTCCGCAATCAGCCGATCCGCGGTCGCGTCATCGGGAATGCGCAGCAGCGCTTCGGCAATGCACATGAGCGCAATGCCCTCTTGATTCGACAGCCCGAATTCTTGCAGAAAAGCGTCGAGGAAAGGCCGCTCGTCGCGCCTCGCCCGCGCCCCGTCCACCAGCGCCATGGCGGTTGCCACCGCGCGATGGCGTGCACCGCCGGTCAATTCCAGGGCGTGCAGCAGCTGCGTCACCGCCCGGTCTTCCGGCCATTCACCGTGCTCCCTGACCGCCTCGCGTAGCCTGTTTAAATCGAGTTGCAACGGGTCGTTTAAATGAGCGGCCATGACAAAATCCTTGCGTGTCGTCAAGTATCGCGAAGCACGCAGAATGTTAGCAGTCTGCGGGCAGCGCTGCATGCCCGACAGGCTGCGCCGGTTTACGCATCAGGGTGCTCTTGCCGAACAGCGATTCGACCAGATCGACGGCCAGCACGGCGGTTTTGTTGTGCACATCGAGCGCCGGGTTCAATTCCATAATGTCTAACGAGGCTATGCGGCCCGTGTCGGCGATCATTTCCATGCACAGCTGGGCCTCGCGATAGGACAGCCCACCGGCGACGGTGGTGCCCACTCCCGGCGCGATTTCCGGATCGAGGAAATCCACGTCGAAGCTCACGTGCAGGTGCGTATTGGCGTCCAAGTCCTGCAATGCAAGTTCCATGACCCTTCTGACACCCATCTCGTCGATGGATCGCATGTCGAATACTTCGAGATCCTGTTCGTGCACGAAGCGCCGTTCACCGGCATCGACGCTGCGAATTCCAACCTGGCGTATCCATTGCGGGCGAATAGCCGGGATCAGCCCGCCTATTTGTGTCAGCTCGCGCGGACCAAAGCCGCACAGGCACGAGACCGGCATGCCGTGCAGACTGCCGCTGGGCGACAGTTCCCGCGTGTTGAAATCGGCGTGTGCGTCCAGCCACAGCACGCGCAACGGCTTTTGCAGTTCGCGGCAGTGGCGAGCGATCGCAGAGATCGAACCAATGCTCAGCGAGTGATCGCCGCCGAGCAGAATCGGCAGCCGCCGTTCCCGCAGCTCTCGGTACACCGCATCGTGCACCTCGAGATTCCACGCCGTCACCTGAGCGAGATTCCGATAGCCGTTCATCTTGATCAGGCCGGGATTCGGTGGGCCGCCGACATTGCCGCAATCGACGACGTCGAGGCCGCGCTGCACCAGCGCCGCGTGCAGACCGGCAACGCGCAGCGCTTCGGGCCCCATGGAGGCTCCGCGGTCACTGGCGCCGATATCAGTGGGCGCGCCGATTAGGCTGGCGGTGCGCATCATGCGAACCTGCGGCGCCGCGCGGGCACTCGATCCTGGGCAAGCCCCGCGAACAAATCCTTCGGATCGTCTGGTTCAGGGATGAGATCGATGCGCTGTCCGCCATCGGGATGTTCGGCATTCAAACGATGCAAGTAGCGCAGCGATGAGAAATCGTTGAGCGCAAAGCCCACCGAATCGAAAATGGTGACCTCGCGGTCGTTCGAGCGGCCCACTCGCCTAGCCAATAATATATCCGCAAGTTCGGTGACTTGGCCTGCGCCGCCGAGTTGTTGAATCTCGCCTTCGATTCGCGCCTGCGGCTCGAACTCAACGACGATGCGCACATCTTTAGCGCGCAGAATATCCGCATGCAGCTCCGTCTTGCCGGGACAATCGCCGCCCACCGCGTTTAGATGCATGCCCGGCTTAATCATGTCCGGGGTAAGGATGGTGGCGTTGCACTTGTCGGCGGTCACGGTGGTCACGATGTCGGCGCCGCGCACCGCCTCCAACGTGCTGGCGCATCGCGTAACGGCAAGATCGGAAATCTGCAGCCGCGTCAGATTGCGGATCAGTTTCGCCGTAGCGTGGGGATCCGTGTCGAACAGCCGCAGCTCCCGCACGCCGGCCAGTTTGTGAAAGGCGATGGCCTGAAATTCGCTTTGGGCGCCGTTGCCGATCAACGCCATGACACGGCTTTCCGGCCGCGCCAGGCGGCTGGCCACCAGTGCAGAAATGGCAGCGGTGCGCAGTGCCGT
>JAYTXS010000284.1:0-5068 GCA_043742845.1 Gammaproteobacteria bacterium | reverse complement strand
CTGAGCGTCGACGAATTACGCCGCCTGCTCGACCCTAAGACGCTGACCGAAGGCGGCATCCAAGGTGCGGGTTCTGCGTCATAGCGATGGATTATCTCTACAGTAAAGCGCACATCCGCGAGTCTCTGGATGCGCAGCCCTCCACGCCGGATCAGGATATGCAGTGGCTGGCCGGCGCGACCGCCGACGTCATCTCCCAGGTGCGCGCCGCATTGCCGGCGCGGCGGGTGCCTGCCGCCGTACTGGTGCCCCTGGTGGAGAGGGCGAGCGGCCTGACGGTGCTGCTGACACAACGTGCAGAAACGCTCAAGGATCACGCCGGACAAATCAGTTTTCCGGGCGGACGCATCGAACCCGATGATGTGGACGCCTGGGCCGCCGCGTTGCGTGAGGCCTATGAGGAAATAGGCCTGTTGCCCGAACTCGTGGAATTTGCCGGATACCTCCCCGACCACTTCGTCATCACAGGTTTTCGCGTGACGCCGGCGGTCGGGTTCGTGAATCCTGATTATCAGCTGCGCATCGCTGCGGCGGAAGTCCATGACGTATTCGAGGTGCCGCTCGATTTCATCTTCGATTCGGCTAATCATAAATCCCGGCGGCGGCGGCTCGCGGGTCTGGACATCGATGTGCACGATATTCCCTACGGCGAGCGCAACATTTGGGGCGCAACGGCAGGCATGCTGCTGACCTTGCGACGCATGCTGCTGGCGCGCGGCACAGAGTCGCCATGACGAGCGAGGCCGCGCCGCCCGATCGAATGGTGGAACTACTCGCCATCATGGCGCGTTTGCGCGCCGTGGATGGCTGTCCCTGGGACAGGGAGCAAACATTCGCGACGATTGCCCCATACACCATCGAGGAGGCCTACGAAGTCGCGGATGCCGTCGAGCGCGGCGATGTGCCGCACCTCAAGGATGAGTTGGGGGATCTATTGTTTCAGGTGGTGTTTCACGCTCAGATTGCCAGCGAAAGCCGGCAATTCGATTTCCAGGGTGTCGCCGGGGCCATCTGCGACAAGCTGATCCGCCGGCACCCGCATGTGTTCGGCACAACCGGTCCGTTGACTCCGGGGCAGCAAAGCGTCGCATGGGAGGACATCAAGGCCGCGGAGCGCCATGCCGAGGCGCCGGAAGTCGCGAGTCACCTGGCCGGCGTTCCGCGGGCACTGCCGGCGTTGGCGCGAGCCTACAAGCTCAGTAAGCGTGCGGCGCGCGTCGGCTTCGATTTCGAGCATCCCAATCACACCGCCGACAAGGTGGCCGAGGAACTGGCGGAGGTGCGCGATGCGGTCGCACAGCGCGAATTTGCCGGCGCGCCGGCCCCAGGCGCAGCGGTGCCCGGCACAACGGCGCACATTTTCGAGGAGATCGGCGATCTGCTGTTCGCAGCCGCGAACTTGGCGCGCAAGCTCGAGGTTGACGCCGAGGCAGCGTTGCGCTCTGCCAATGCGAAGTTCGAGCGGAGGTTTCGCGGCATGGAAACCTTGGCGGCCGCACGTGGCGAGATCTTCGAGAATCTCAACCTCGATGCGCAAGAGAGGCTTTGGCAAGAAGTCAAACGTGGCGAGTGAACGGGCGGTGCGAGGCGAGGTGCTGCGCGCCGCTCGCATAGCGGCGCCGCTGACTTTCAAGCACGATGCAGAGTTGCCGATTTCGGCGCGCCGCGAGGCGATCGTCGAGGCTCTGCAGCGCGAACAGGTGTTGATCGTTGCCGGCGACACAGGCTCCGGCAAGAGCACCCAGCTGCCGCAGTACTGTCTGGAGCTAGGCCGCGGCATCGACGCACTCATTGCACACACTCAGCCGCGGAGGCTGGCCGCGCGGGCCCTGGCCGCGCGTATCGCCGAGGAGGTCGGTCAGCCTTTGGGGCGCAGCGTCGGTTTTCGAGTGCGGTTCGCCGATCAGGTATCGGATGCCACGCGTCTCGCGCTGATGACCGATGGATTGCTGCTGGCGGAGCTCGCCTCGGACCCGCAGCTGCGGCGCTACGACACCATCATCGTCGATGAGGCGCACGAGCGCACGCTCAACGTCGATTTGCTGATGGGCGTGCTGAAGCGGCTGTTGCCGCGGCGCCCGGATTTGAAAGTGATCGTGACCTCGGCGACCTTGGACGTCGAGCGCATCTCGCGCTTCTTTAACGGCGCTGCCGTCATCACGGTGAGCGGGCGCAGTCACCCCATCGAAGTGCGCTACCGCGAAACACCCGACGACGCCGACGACCCGGACCTGCCGACGGCGGTCCTGCAAGCCTGTCAGGAAATTGCCGCGGAACCCAAGGGTATCGGCGGCGGTGACATCCTGGTGTTCCTGCCCGGCGAGCGCGAGATCCGTGATGTGGGTGAACTCCTGCAGCGCGAACTGAAGGCAGGCGTGGAAGTATTGGAGTTGTATTCGCGCCTATCCTGGGAACAACAAAGCAAGATCTTTCAACGTGGCTCGAGGCAGCGAATCGTGCTGGCAACGAATGTCGCCGAGACCTCGATTACCGTGCCGGGCATCCATGCGGTGGTCGATTCCGGTCTGGCTCGCATCAGCCGCTACAGCCCGCGTAACCGTTTGCAGCGACTACCGATCGAGCCCATCTCGCGCGCCAGCGCGGAACAACGCAAGGGCCGCTGCGGCCGCCTCGGGCCGGGTCTATGCCTACGGCTGTATACGGAGGAGGACTTCGAAGCACGCGCGCCATTCACCGAACCGGAAATTCTGCGCACCAATCTCGCTGCCTTGCTGCTGCGACTGGCCGCGGACGGTTTGGGGGAGGCGGAGAGCTTTCCGTTCGTCGATCCGCCGGATTCACGCGCGCTCGGCGACGGCTACCGCCTGTTGCAAGAACTCGAAGCGCTGGATGCCGAGCGGCGCATCACCCGCCGTGGCCGGTTCATGGCGCGGCTGCCGCTCGATCCGCGATTGGCGCGAGCGTTGCTCGAAAGCAAGCGCTTCCATGCCGAGGCCGAACTGCTGACCATCGTCGCGGGCTTGAGCGTACCGGATGTTCGTATGGCTACGCCGGGCGCGGCCCCGGAAGCTGGACTCAGTGCTGCCTTCGAGGATCCCAAATCCGAGTTCTCAGCGCTGGTCAAATTGTGGCGCGCCTATCGCAAGGCGCGCGAGGGACCGCGGCGGGAGTTGCGCCGCTGGTGCAAGGAGCGGCACTTCTCGCTTTTGCGGCTCTCCGAATGGGACGATGTTTACGCACAGGTGGTGGAGCGTGCTGCCGAGGTGGGCATCGTCGCGCAAAAGCAGGCCGCGAGCTACACGGGGATCCATCGCTCGCTGCTGGCCGGATTTTCCACCATGGTGGGCGTGCGCGGCGAGGAGGGTGTGTATTTGGGCACACGCTCCATCCGTTTCCATATTTTCCCAGGATCGCCGCTGGCGCGGCGCCGTCCGCGCTGGGTGATGGCCGCGAACATCGTCGAGACCTCGCGGGTGTTCGCACGGCGCGTCGCGGAAATCGAACCGCAATGGATCGAAGGCGCGGCCGCGCATCTGCTCAAACGCGAGTACCTTGAACCTGACTGGGACGAGGAACGCGAAGAGGTGGTGGCGCATGAGCGCGTCGGTTTCTTGGGACTGACCTTAAGCGCGAATCGCTTGGTGAATTACGGGCCGATTGCGCCGGAAGAATCGCGCCGCATCTTCGCGCGCGAGGCGCTGGTGTACCAGCGTCTGCGCCGCCGCCCCGACTGGCTGCTGGCAAATGACGCGGCGGTGCGCGATGCGCAGCGCTTGGAGGAGCGCCTGCGTACCCGCAATCTGCTGCAAAGCCCGGAGGCCTTCGCCGAATTCTATAACCGTGCGCTGCCGCGCCAGGTGTCGAGCGCCGCCACCCTGGAATATTTCAACCGGCACCTATCGAATGACGAGCGCAAGGCGCTGACGCTGGACGCGGCGCACATATTCGCCAGCGAGCCGGACGTCAAGGCGCTGGCGCTATTTCCCGAACACGCCACAGTCGATTCGGTGTCGGTCCCGGTAGAGTATCGCTTCGCGCCCGGCGAGGCCCGCGACGGCGCGGTACTGCAGATACCCCTGCTGGCATTGCCAGGGCTCACCAGCGCCGCCGTGGATGCCGCCGTGCCTGGCCTTGCCGAGCCGCGAATCGAGGCGCTGCTGCGTTCGCTGCCGAAGGATGCGCGGCGCAACTTGATTCCCATCGCCGACACCGCAGCGCAGTTTTTGGCGACCTCAACCACGACCGCGACCGCGGGGGCGGTGGCTCTCGCGGCAGACGTACACAGCCTCAAGCGTTGGCTCAAAGAACAGCGCGGCATCCCGGAGCCGTTGCTGCGTTTCGACTTGGCCGCGGTGCCCGTGCACTTGCTGCCTCAGCTGGCCGTATGGGCCGATGGCGTCGAGATTGCGCAGGGCAGGACTGTGGCGGAGTTGCGCCGCGCCAGCGCCCCGGCGGCGCGCGCGGAACTTGAGCGCCGCGCGCGTACCGCGTACGGACGGGTGGGCCCTTGGCGCCGCTTCGAATTCGATACCTTGCCCGACAAGTTGCCGCTGACCCTCGAGCAAGGAACGGTTTGGGTGTTCCCGACGCTGCTACACACCGGTCACGCGCTGGAGGTGCGCTATGAATGGTCGCCCGCGGAAGCACAGCGCCGGTGGCGTCACGCAGCGGCAGTGCTGGCGCGCACGATGCTCGCCGGCCAGGCGCGCGAACTCGGCAAGACGCTTGCCAATAATGCGTCGCTATTGCTCGCGGCCAGTCCCTACACCAAGAGCGGAGCGCTGATTGAGGCACTGCTGCAGCTGACATTTCGCCGCGCCTGTTTTGACGATGCGGATGCGCCGCGCACGCGCGATGCCTACGAGAAAGCCGTAGACCAAGGACGCGCGCGCCTGCACGACTGCGTGGACGAAATCGTCGCCGGCGCACTGCGCTGGTTTGCCGATGCGCGCGAGGTGCGCCGCGCACTCGACGCGGAAGTGGCGGGACCCGGGGCCGACACAGTGCAGGAGAGCAATGAACATCTGCGACACTTGCTGAGCGCCGAGGCGCTCGAATCGACGCCGACGGATTGGTTGCGCCAGTTGCCGCGCTATCTGAAGGGGGA
>JAYTXS010000283.1:0-2325 GCA_043742845.1 Gammaproteobacteria bacterium | reverse complement strand
TCTAGCGCCTGACGTCTCGCTTCGGCCTCTTTCGACGAGGTGAAGTCCAGCGAACCGACTCCGGTCGCCTCTTTGGACAACCCTGCGTCGATCAGGGAGCCGGTTTGGTCAATTTTGAGCACGTCTATACGAACAGAATTCCTGGCAACATAACCGGACACTCTCGGCGGCTGGTTCTGTCCTGGGTATACATACTCCGGGCTGATTTCAATGCTTGTTGTGGTCATTTGGTCTGCCGAAATCCCCATCGCACGTAGTGTGTCGAGTACGGCCCGCTGCTTTCTGGCTGTCTCGGCACCCGCTCGCGCCGCGGTCCCGCCTCGACTCTCAACGGTGAATGTCAATGCTGCCCGATCTGGCTTGAGATCAACTTCAGCCGACGCGCTGGTGATTATCTGTGGCACGTTGAGCGCCGGGCTCTGCGCATGGAGCGCACCGGACACAAGCCCCAGAAGCACGAAAGTACGGATGTGCATAAAGTTCTCCTGAAATAATTAGTATTATAATGCGAATAAATATATTTAGTATCGAAAAGATACTAAATATCCCTACCCGATCACCGCTACGGTGCGGGGCTCCGCCATGCGGCTACCAGAGAATCCCGGCGCAACGGCAACCACTCAAATGGGGCATCCACCGCTGAACCTTGATGCCGCAAAAGATAGACCGGCCGCCCGGGATATTGCTGTACCATCAACGAGTCCCGGTCCTGTAAATCACGAGCGTACACATTCCCACTACCCCGTTCAAGCAAGAGCGGTACCATCAATGCAAACCCTAGGCGATCGTCGGCAATGCGTGCTGTACAGCTCGCATCGTATGTCGCACCAGGCAGCAGTCGCTCGGTCGGATCGGTCGACAACGGACTCTTGATCACCCGCAAGGAATCGGCCATCAACGGCGCCATGCGCGATTCTATAGCAGGGCCAGTCCACCCGTCCATTTCGGCGGAGCGCATCACCTGGTCGAGGGCGCAGGCATCAATCTTCCGGTAAAATGTTTCCGTCGCGTTGCGGGAGACGCCCTGCGCCCACATCCGCGCGATAATCTGCGCACCCCAGCTCTCGCGCACGAACACCAGTGCGTTACGCACGCCAGCCGCTGATGCCAATTGTGTGTAATTCACGCGCATGGACTGAAACGCACCACGATAAATTTCCGCGCGAATCGGCACGGACACCATCACCGCAATCACCGCACCCGTGGCAAGTGCGGCGTTCACGCCGAGTGATATCCGGCGGTCGGCAAAACGCTCCCGCACGAGTTGCGGCAGCCGCGCCGACCAAAGAACAAGGACCGGCAACCACGGGAATACAAACCGTGGACCGAGATAAAATCCATCGTGCCAATACCCAAAATAGAACACACCAAGAAGCGTTGCGCTTGCCAAGAGGTAGCGATCGATTGCCGACACCCGGCGCGCCAGTGCCAGGGCGGCAATCACCGGCAACATCGACGGAAACGGCGTCTCAAACAGATACGTTTGTAATCGCGTGACATAAAGGGAAAGGAGTTCGACGCCGCGCGACGGCGTATGAGCAACACCCCACGGCGAGGTATGAAAGCCAAGCCCATGACCTTTGCCCCAAAGCACTTCGTACCCGAAAAGAAATGGAGCTCCGGTGGTCTGCGCATTCACCCAAAGCATCGTCGCAAAAGGAATTGCCACGCCGACTCCAGAGACGATAGCCGGTATCCATTCACGTCGGTCACGCGTCGCGCGTACTACCATCCACCACGCCGCCGGGAGTGCGAACGCAAACGCATCGAGCGGTCGAATCGTCGCGGCCATTCCCAAGGCAAGACCGTTTACAAACGCCCACAAGCCCCGCCGCCGACCCGTGACCGTCCGATCCATCATCCGCGCCAGCGCCAATACCGAAAGCATGAGCCACATCAACTCCGTGCCGTGATTCATATGGGAGCCAAACATGAATACGCCGAAGGGTGCCACGGCAAAGAGTGCGGTCGCGGCCCAGAGGTGCCGCGGGCTGGCATCCGGATCGGCCACGCGCACGATCTGCGAAAAACACCAGACGGCTACGGCGCCACATACCGGTCCAACTAGCCAGGTGGCGCGAATGAGTTCGCCCAAGGCGAGCATCGCCGGCCCGCCCGGAGGAAACTGCGCATAACGCTTTTCCGCGACATCGACCACGTGCAAAACGGAAAAGAATTCCTTATGGGAGGCGACTGGTAGCCACAGACGTCCCGCCGCGAAAATCTTCGCTTGCAGGACCTGAACCACTTCGTCGATCATCAGTGGCCGACCTGAAAACACTGACAGGGCAATCCAACAATAGAGACCAAGCGCAGCCACGCAAA
>JAYTXS010000282.1:0-4516 GCA_043742845.1 Gammaproteobacteria bacterium | reverse complement strand
GGTTTGCCCGCCACCAGCTTGGAGGCGGCGGATGTGGCTGGCACGGCTTTGACGGCTGCCGGCTTAGGGGCTGCGGCTTTGGCGAGGACGGGCTTCGGAGCGGGCTTATTCGGTTTCACTGTTACCTTCGATGGTGGAAGCGATTGCTTGGCTTTCGTGGGAGGTCGTGCCGACTTCTTGGCAGCGGGCGCTTTCGGAGCCGCTTTCTTGGGTGTCGCCTTTCCTGGCCGCTTAGCCGCTTTATTGGATTTCTTCGAGGGCATTTGAAGTCTCCGCCTCCTAACGAAAGAGCGCGCGATTATACCGACGCAAGCAGGCCTGTACAGCGCGAATCGAGGCGGCCCAGCCGCTCGAGGGTCCCTAGGGCAGGGCTATGGGGGTGGCGGCGGTCCAGCCGGGCTGCCGGTGCTCCGTCACGACGGTCGTGTAAATGCCCCCTCGGACATTGAATTCGGCCAAAAGCCGCATAAATCGCGGCGCCAACGCTGCTACCAGATCGGCCATAATTTCATTGGTCACGGCCTCGTGAAACGCCCCACGGTTGCGGAACGACCCTATGTAGAGCTTCAATGACTTGAGCTCCACGCACAGCTCATGCGGAACGTATTCCAGCTTGAGAGTGGCGAAATCCGGCTGTCCCGTTTTCGGACAGAGACAGCTAAACTCCGGTATGTTCATCCGAATGGTGTAGTCGCGCTGCGGCGCCGGGTTGGTGAAAGTTTCCAGGTGGGTGTTGGGCTGAGTCATGGACAACGTGAGCGAATGCCTGAGGCTTTACGAAAGTGACGTTTACTTTACACTACTCGCCTCATCGACGGCCACGCGTCTAGGGTCACTCAAACAATGCGCTTAACGAAACTCAAGATTGCCGGCTTCAAATCCTTCGTCGACCCGACGACCGTCACCTTTCCGAGCAGTCTGACCGGCGTCGTAGGGCCCAACGGATGTGGTAAGTCCAATATCATCGACGCGGTGCGTTGGGTGATGGGCGAAATTTCCGCGAAGCATTTACGCGGCGAGTCCATGGCGGATGTGATCTTCAACGGCTCGTCCTCACGCAAGCCCTTGGGCGCCGCATCGGTCGAGCTGGTGTTCGATAATTCCGACGGCAAGATCGGTGGAGAGTATGCGGCCTACAACGAGGTCGCACTGCGCCGCGCGGTGAGCCGCGACGGGACTTCGGACTACTTCATCAATGGCATCAAGGTTCGCCGCAAGGACATTACTCAACTGTTCCTCGGCACCGGCTTGGGCACGCGCAGCTACGCCATCATCGAGCAGGGCATGATCTCGCGAGTCATTGAAGCCCGGCCCGACGATCTGCGCGCCTTCCTGGAGGAAGCAGCGGGCATCTCGCGATACAAAGAGCGGCGCCGCGAGACCGAGAACCGGATCGGTCATACGCGCGAGAATCTCGATAGATTGAACGATCTACGCGAAGAAGTGGAAAAGCAGATTCGCCACTTGCAGCGCCAAGCCGCGACCGCGCGACGCTACCAGGCATTGAAAGAAGACGAGCGCAGGCTGCAGGCCGAATTACTGGCCTTGCGGCTGCAGGGCCTGGATGTCGAGGCGGGGGTGCGCGACGCGGCGACTTCGAACTGCGAAACCGCCATGCAGGCGGTGCTCGCTGACCTACGCGAATTGGAAGCGCAAATCGAGCGCATCCGCGCCGATCAGGCATCGAAGGCCGACGCGCTGGGCGCCATACAGACGCGTTTCTACGAGGCGGGCGCCGAGGTCACGCGCATCGAACAGGGCATTCAATTCACGCGCGAACTGCGCCAGCGCCAGCGCACCGATCTGGAGGCGGCCGAGACGCAGGTTGCCGAACTCACGTCGGTGCTGCAGCGTGACCGAGGCCAGCTCGAGTCGCTGTCGCAGGAACTTGCGACCATGGTGCCGGGTCTCGACACTGCGCACGGCCAGGAGCTTGGCGCTGCGCAGGCTTTGGAGAGCTGCGAGACGGCGTTGGCCGCATGGCAGCAGACCTGGGAGGCGCACGCGCATGACGTGGCAAAGGCTCAGCGCGAGACCGGGGTCGAGCGGGCGCGCATCGAGCAATTGGAAAGTCAGCAGCGGCGGCTGCTGCAGCAGCGCGAGCGACAAGAAAGCGAGCGAGCGACGCTCGCCCAAATCGAACCGGCGGTTGCGCTGGAAACACTCGAGCAGCGTACTGAGTCGGCCCGCGATGCAGGCCAGAAGGCCGCGAGCGAGTTGCAGGAATTACTGGCGGAGATCTCGGTGGCCCGAGAGCGCGAACGTGAGCAGTCACAGTCGCTGAATGCGCTGCGCACCCGCTGGCAGCAGGCCTTGGGTTCGCAGGTGTCGACCGAAGCCCTGCAACACGCGGCTCTCGGCAAGGTTTCCGGCAAGGTGACTGAGTGGCTGAAGTCGAAGTCGCTCGATCGGCAACCGCGCGTTGCGCAGCAGCTGCGCGTGGATCGCGGTTGGGAGCGTGCCGTTGAAACGGTGCTCGGATCCTATCTCGAGGCGGTGTGTGTGGACGGCCTGGACAGCGTCACGGATCTGCTCGCGAGCTTCGACGGCGGACATTTGGCCGTCGTCAGCATGAGCGACGCGGCCACCGTACCGCGTGACGCGGCCTCGCTGCAGGCTAAAGTACAGGGCACGACCGTGCTGGGTTCGCTTCTGTCCTCGGTGTATACCGCTGAGACGTTGAACGAGGCGCTCGCTATGCGCCGCGGTCTGGCCGGCGGCAGCTCGGTCGTGACGCGCGATGGCATCTGGCTGGGATCCGATTGGCTGCGGCTTTCGCGTGACGCCGACCCGCATACCGGCGTGATCGAACGTGAGGAGAATTTGCGCGAGATTCGTGTCCAGGTGAGCGGACTCGCGGATGAAGTCAAGCAGCTGGAACATCGCCTGGAGATGGCGCGCGAGCGCGTCCGTGAGCTCGAAGATCGGCGCGATTCCTTTCAGGCCGACGTCAATCGCTTGCATCGTGAGCACGTCGATAGGCGCGCCGAGTTGGTTTCTGCCCAGGCCCGCAGCGCGGATGCGGCCCGGCGCTTGGAGCAGCTCGAAACCGGGCTCGCGGATGTGCGAACCGAACTCGAACGCACTGAGGCGGATCTGCGCGCGGCGCGCGGCCGCATGGAGACGGCAATCGACGCTCTGGCGGCGCTCGAGCCGAAGCGTATCGATCTCGAAGAGCAGCGCGACCGCATGCGCGCGCAAGCGGCGACGGCACGGGCGACGGCGCTCTCTACGCAGCAGCTCGCTCGGGAATTGGCACTGCAGGTCCAATCCCGGCGCTCCTCGCACTCCTCATTGACCACCGCGTTGTTGCGGATCGAGGCGCAGCTGGAAACTTTGCGGGCGCGGCGCGACGAATTGGCGAAACAGTTGGCGGAGGGCGGGGAGCCGCTGGCCGCAGCCCAGACCCAGCTCGAGCAGTCATTGCGCGTACGCGCGCAAATCGAAGCCGAACTGCAGGCCGCGCGCGTTGCCAACGATGAGTTGGACGCCGAGCTGCGTGACCGCGATGCCGGGCGGCTCACCGTCGATCGGAGCCTCGATTCAGCACGCTCCAGTTTGGATGAGGCGCGATTGGCTGCCCAGCAAGTGCGCGTGCGACGTGAAAGCGTGGCCGAGCAACTCGCGACAACGAATTTCGAACTCGCCGCCCTCATCGCGCAGCTTGCGCCGGAGGCGACCGTGGCGGACTGGGAGTCGCAGCTCGAAGAGACGAAGGGCAAGATCGAACGCCTGGGGCAGGTCAATTTAGCGGCCATCGGCGAATTCAAGGAGCAGTCTGAGCGCAAGGAGTATCTCGACCGGCAGTGCAAGGACCTGACCGATGCGCTGGAAACCCTCGAGTCTGCGATGCGCAAGATCGATCGCGAAACCCGGACGCGTTTCCAGGATACTTTCGACAAGGTAAATGCTGGGCTCAAGGAGAAATTCCCACGGCTGTTCGGCGGCGGCCACGCGTACCTGGAGCTCACGGGAGAAGAGGGCGCGGACGCCGGCGTGTCCGTCATGGCGCGTCCGCCGGGAAAGCGCAATAGCACCATCAGTCAACTGTCGGGCGGCGAGAAGGCGTTGACTGCCGTCGCCTTGGTATTCGCCATATTCGATTTGAATCCGGCGCCGTTCTGTCTGCTGGACGAAGTCGATGCGCCGCTCGATGAGAATAATGTCGGCCGCTTCTGCGACATCGTGCGAGAAATGTCGCGCAACGTGCAGTTCATATTCATCACGCACAACAAGAGCACGATGGAACTGGCATCGCAATTGATCGGCGTCACCATGAACGAGCCTGGCGTGTCGCGGTTGGTGGCGGTCGATGTCGATGAGGCCGTACGTATGGCGGCGATGTAGGCGGCGCCCATTTTGACCGCCGAGCTTCGTTGGATATTGTTGGGGTTAAGTGTGCCGCTGCTGGCGCTGATTTGGTGGTGGACCGCGCGCCGCAGCGGTCAAGCACCAGGTAACGCTGAACTGCGCGAGTCCCTGGTCGGCAAACCGGTGGCCGGCAAACCGGTGGCCG
>JAYTXS010000281.1:0-7457 GCA_043742845.1 Gammaproteobacteria bacterium | reverse complement strand
CGCAGCGCCTGCATCGATTTCAGCGGCACCAGCGCGCAGTTGGCGAATAATTTCAATGCGCCCCGCGCCATCACCACGGCCGCCGTGCTGTACGTGTTCCGCACCTTGGTGGAGGATGACATTCCGCTCAACGCCGGCTGCCTGAAGCCGCTGCGGATTATTGTTCCAGAGGGCTGCATGCTGAACCCTAAGCCGCCCGCCGCCGTGGTTGCCGGCAATGTCGAGACCTCGACCTGCGTCACGAACGCCCTGTTCGGCGCGCTTGGCGTCATGGCTGCGAGTCAGTGCACCATGAATAACTTCACCTTCGGCAATGCCCAATATCAATACTACGAAACCATAGCGGGGGGATCCGGTGCAGGCCCAGAATTTGCCGGCGTGAGTGTGGTCCAAACGCATATGACCAACTCCCGCTTGACCGACCCTGAGGTTCTGGAGTTCCGCTTTCCGGTGCGCGTCGACTCCTATGAGATTCGGGCAGGTTCGGGCGGCGCGGGCCGTTGGCGCGGCGGCGACGGTGGGCTGCGGCGGATTCGATTTCTGGAAACCATGACGGCGTCCATTTTGAGCAACGGCCGTCGCCACGGCGCATTCGGCTTGGAAGGCGGTGAGGCCGGCGCCAAGGGCGAGAATTGGGTGGAGCGCGCCGACGGGCGGATCGAACGCCTGGAGCATATTGCACAGGTCGAGATGCAACCGGGGGATGTGTTCGTGGTCAGCACCCCGGGCGGCGGTGGTTACGGAAAGGCCGGATGATGAGCGTCGTAGGAAGTCATATATAACATGATATTATTTCTATAAGTAGTTGAAATATATGAGTGCGTTATGCCGAATATAGAGATGGTCGAGGTCGGGCCTCGCGACGGCCTGCAGAATGAATCGGTGCTGTTTTCCACTGCGCAAAAGCTCGAGTTCATAGGACGTGTGATTGATGCAGGCGCGCGCCGTGTCGAAGCCGCCAGCTTCGTGAATCCCAAGCTGGTGCCGCAGATGGCGGATGCCGAGGCCGTGGCCGCGGGACTACCGCGGCGTGCGGGCGTTACTTTCATCGGCCTGGTGCTCAACAAGCGCGGCGCGTTACGCGCGCTCGAAGCAGGTATGGATGAGTTGGGCGCGGTGTGCGCGGCCTCGGATGGCTTTGCGGTGCGCAATCAAGGTATGACGTCGGATGCCTCGCTCGCCATGTGTTGCGAGGTCGTGCGCCTGGCGCGCGAACACGCGCGTCCGGCGCAAATTACCATTTCGACGGCATTCGGTTGCCCCTTCGACGGCGAAGTGGATGCGTCTCGCGTGGTGGAAATGGCGCAACTCGCGGCGGCCTCAGGCGCCGTCGAAATTGCCATCGCGGATACCATCGGCGTGGCATCCCCTGGGGAGGTATCGGCGCTCGTTGAGAAGGTGATGGCCGTGATCAAACCGCTACCGGTACGCGTGCACTTTCACAATACCCGCAACACCGGACTTGCCAATGTTTGGGCGGCGGTGCAAGCCGGCGCGAGCATCGTGGACGCTTCGCTGGGCGGAATCGGCGGATGTCCGTTTGCGCCACGCGCCACCGGCAATGTTCCCACCGAGGATGTGGCGTACATGCTCGAACGCTCCGGATATCGGACGGGCCTGAATCTCGACAGGCTGATCGTGTCGGCACGCTGGCTAGGCGGCCTCATGGGCCGCGATGTTGCCGGAATGTTGAGCCGCGCCGGTGTCTTCCCGACGTCAGCGGCGGAGTCGGCAATGGCTGAATAAGGTGTTATATTAATCAATGATTACAGATAGATACAGATACTACCTAGTTTAATTTATATGGTACTTATGTGCTCAAATACTGCGCCGACTTTACAATTGAAAATTCGCGATAGCGTCGCCTTCCTCACATTCACTCGTCCCGATGCCGCGAACACGATGAATCTGCAATTCGGCCGCGAGTTTCTGGCGGCGGCGTTCGCCATCGAGGCCGCGCCGTCGGTACGCGCAGTCGTGCTGACGGGTGCGGGAAAGAATTTCTGTTTCGGCGGTGACTTGAAGGGTATGGTGGCCTCGGGCGGCGACGTGCGCGCTTTTTTGAGCGAACTCACCACGAATTTGCACGCCGGCATGGCGCTCCTGGCGCGCTTGGACGCGCCGGTGATCGCCGCTGTCAATGGAACGGCAGCGGGTGCGGGCTTGGGGCTGGTACTTTCAGCCGACCTCGCGGTTGCGGCGCGCAGCGCCAAATTTGTATCCGCCTATACGGCGGTGGGCCTGACACCCGACGCTGCCTGCACTTTTTTACTGCCGCGCGCGGTGGGTTACAAGCGCGCCATGGAATTATTCCTGACCAATCGTGTGCTCGATGCGCAGCAGGCGTTGGACTGGGGGATAGTCAATCAAGTCGTCGAGGACGAGGAGTTGGCCGACACCGCGGCCGCTTTGGCGCAGCGATTGGCCGCGGGGCCTAAGGGTGCCTACGGCGCCGTCAAGCGGCTGATGGCCGAATCCGAACCGGGCCTCGAGGCGCAGCTCGGCCGTGAGAGCCGCTCCATTGCCGCTCGCGGCACAACTGCCGAGGGCCGCGAAGGTATTGCGGCATTTCTCGAAAAGCGCGCGCCTATTTTTCGCGATTGATGTAGCGGTCAAGCTCGCGGTGAAAATGCCGGACGCGCTGTTCCTGATCGGACCATAGGGGACCGCGAAAGCCGCGTGACTTCGAGCCGCGCTGCACGGCGGCGACCAACTCCACGTCCTGGTCGAGAACCTCGCCCAAGTTCGGCCGCACGTCCACTGGGATGCGCTCGATATCCGGGCGCGTGGCGCCGGTCACGTCCATGCCTTCGGGCAGACCCATCCAGCCCGGCACGGTGTAGCCGGGGTCATCGACGTAGCGGAACAGGGTCATGTTGTCATAGTAGAAACGCTCCGGATCGGTGGCGTGCGGCAGGAAGCGCATGATGAACACGCCTTCCGGATGCATGCCGATCTGCACGTTCGGAAAATATCCCGTTGCCCAGCTGTCGGTGAGCTGTGCGTCCGTCAAGTTGTCGTAGTAGTCGAGCCCGAAGCGCTTGCCGCGCACACGCTTCGCCTGCTGGATGGCCTCGCGAACCGCGCCGGCCGTGCCGCTGAACGTCGCCGGATCGATGCCGGCTTCCTTCATCATGTACTGCTGGTATGGATCGATGCTGACTTGGTCGCCCACGCGGTGGGATTTCACGCCGATGGGCACGATCATGCGGCTGAAGCCGTTTGGATATAGATCGTACTGGCTGAAGTCTTCCATCACTCCCTGTGTTTGCGGATGGATGAACGGCAGGTGATAAGTCTCGTAAAAGGCATCGATGCCGGTTTTCCAGTTCGCGCGCCATTCGCTGCGTACATGGCGCACCACATTCATCTTGTCGATTTCGTAGTTTTCGATGTAGCCGGGCGGCAGCCCTATCCATTCGCGCAGCGGCGGCGCCTTGCCGTCCATGTTGACGAAGATGAGGCCGCCGATGACATCGCAGCGTACTTCGCTCAAGGAGGGCCTGTGCGCAATCACCCGCGGATCGAAAGTTTCCTCGTCGGTGATTTTCTCGAGCTTGCCGTCGCAGGCGAATTGCCAGCCGTGAAAGGCGCAGGTGAATTTGGCGACGCTGCCGCGCGCATTCAGCGAAATGCGATTGCCGCGATGCGGACAGACATTGTAGAAGGCCTTGATCGACGCGTCTTCCTGCCGCACCAGCAGAATTTCCTCGTGGCCGATCTCGAACACTTGGTAGTCACCGGGCTCGGGAAGATCGGGAGTGACGCCGGCCAGCAGCCAGACGCGTGGCCACAGATCCTGCCACTCCTTTTTCATATACTCGGCGCAGGAGTAGCGCGCAGGATCCGGCACATCGATTCCGTTGTCCACGGACGGTTGCTTCGCCTCCAGCGAGTCAGCGGGCGCGTGCAAGTTCATGGGCCATTCGACTTTGTAATTGACCGACATGTCGTTACTCCGGTGCAGCCTGCTTGGATACTAGCACTGTAAAGACAAAAAACAATCAGATCTGACTGTTTTTTTGGGTGAACAGTGATTTAATGTCAGGGCGAGCGAGTGACCCGGTAGCCGAGCCGGGGAAAATGCACGACTACGCTGCCTACGCTTAAGTGCTTGCGCACGATGGATATGCGATTTGGCAACGCGACCGCCACCGCGCCTTCCACTTCGCCGCGCCGGGTATCGTCGGCCGCAATCCGGACACGCATGCCTCGAGTCAGGCCTTGCGCGTCGTTGGGATCGATCTCTTCACGCGGCTCGGGCTCGGATTGGAGCGCTTCGGCAAGCGCGGCTCCGGCCTCTATGCGTGTGCGCCGATCTTTGCCGTGCTCGGCCACGCGCCGCTCCCATTGCGTGAGACGCGGTAGTTCGCTGAACATCTGCGCTGCGACCTCCGGCAATGCGACCCGCATCAGCCACACCACCGGATGAGCCAGCGCATCGGATAGGCCGGGCGCCTCGCCGCCGAGATAGGCGCGGCCGTCGGCGAGTTGCTGCTCGAGTAGAAATGCGTGCGCCCTGTACTGCGCACGCGCATCGTCTAGGCCGCTCTTGGCCTGTGAGAAATCGATGTCCGGGAACAACGATTCCCGATCCTTGCGAAATGCTTCCGGCCACGAATCCGCCTGCAGCGCCAGTACGATCTTCAGGCCGCAACGGAAGAAAGCATCGCTCCATTTCACCATAGCGATGTCCATACCGGTATTGCGCGCTGGAAACAGTGACGGCAACGGATAGCGGCGTTCGAGCTCGAGCGCAATCAACTGCGAATCGATATAGACATCGCTGCCGAATTGCAGCACCGGCGTGCCTCGATAGCCACCCGTGAGTGTCAGTAAATCATCTTTGGGCGGCATCATCGGAGTTTCGACCCAACGCCAGTCGAGGTTTTTGATTGCCAGCATTCGCAAGGCGCGCTGTGAGAAAGGCGATGCATCATAGGCGTGCAGTATCGGACCGCTCATCGGGACTCCTCGGAGGAACGCTGCGCTTCTTGTTCGTTGACCGATGCTGCCGATTGCCCGTACAGAAACGTATGGCCGATTGCATCTGCCGCGCGCTCATGTCCTCGCGCCAAACCACGTTGCACGCCCGGCCGCGCGCTCATGCTCTCGAACCAACGGCGGACATGCGGGAAATCCGCCAGTGTCTGACCTTGGCGCTCGTGGGGCACGATCCACGGATAGCAGGCCATGTCCGCGACCGAATACTCGCCGGCCAGCCACTGGACTTGGGCAAGTCTGCGGTCCAACACGCCGTATAGACGGTTGACCTCGTCCGTGTAACGGCGGATGCCATAGGGCACGTTTTCAGGCGCGAAGGCGCGAAAATGATGCGCTTGTCCGGCCATGGGGCCGAGGCCTCCCACCTGCCAGAACAGCCAGGTGAGACAGGCGTAGCGGGCATGCGGATCCTTGGGCAGGAATTTTCCGCAGCGCTCGGCAAGGTACAGAAGGATCGCTCCAGACTCGAACAATCGCATGGGGCCGCCGACCGCATCCGTATCGATGAGCGCCGGGATCTTGTTGTTGGGGCTGAAACTCAAGAATTGCGGCTCGAATTGCGCCCCTCGGGTGATATCGACAAGATGCAGCTGGTACGGCAGCGCGCATTCCTCCAGCATGACGGTGATCTTCAGGCCGTTCGGCGACGGATAGAAATACAGATCAATCATGAAGTCGCTGCCTTAGGCGCCAAAGCCTTCATGCTGGCGCTGATCTCGCGCGGCGTCGGATTGCGTCGCAGCGTGAGGCCGCCGTTGATTTGCAACACCTGGCCGGTCATGAAGCTTTCATCGCCGGCGAGCCACAGCGCGGCGTTCGCGATGTCGCCGGCCGTGCCGATACGGCCCAGCGGATACTCCTTTACAAAGGCTTCTTGCAATCCGGGCAGCGCCATTTCATGCGCCGTCATCGGGCTGCCCGTAAGTCCGGGCGCGATGGAATTGACGCGCACGCCCTTGGCGCCGAATTCGTTGGCGAAGCAGCGCACCAGTGCGTCGCCCGCGGATTTGGTTGCAATGTAGGCTGCGTGATTGTAGAGCAGGGCGTAGGCGGACGCGGACGACATCTGCACGATCGATCCGCCACCGCCGATGGCCATTTGCGCCACCATGCTCTGCAGAAAAAAATATACGCCCTTGAACTGCAGGGCGCAGAGCTTGTCCAGCTCATCCTCCGTGACTTCCAGCAACTTGGTCATGGGCGCCCAGCCGGTGCAATTGACCGCGATGTCGAGGCGGCCGAAGCGTTCCGCCGCAAAGCGGGCCAGAGCCGTGACCTCAGCACTTCGCGTGATGTCGCAGAGGCAATGCACTCCGCCTAGCTCCTTGGCAAGCGCCTCGAGCTTAGCGCCGGCTCGGCCCGCGACGACCACCCGCGCACCCTCGGCGGCGAAGCGTCTCGCAATAGTTTGCCCCATGTTGCCTTCGCCGGCGGCGCCCAAGATCACCGCGACTTTGTCGTTGATGCGTCCCATGTTGGATCCTTGCAAGAGATGAATAATTGTTCAATGCCTTCAGGCGCGCAGTCGGCGCAGTGGTTCGGTGCCATCCCAGCCTTGCGCAGCGCGGCGAACGTAGCGGTAGAACTTCTGGAGGTCACCCGCGGGCTCGTAGAGTTCCACCATATGGCCGAGCTCCCGTGAGGTATCGAGCATCGCGAAACTCGTGCCGGTGGCAGTGCACGCATCGAGAGCGATCTCGCGCCCTGCCGCGCGCGCTGCATCGAGGGTGTCGCGCAAACTAGTCACGAAGTGCGCCACGTGATGCACGCCCACTTCATCGCGCGCATACAGATCGCGCAGCACCGACGGCGTCTCGTCGTGCTGGGTGATGAGTTCGATCATGAGATCGCCTGCCTGACCGTAGGCTGAGCTGTGATCGAAAGTCGCCGGTGCGCCACGATACTGGCATCGCGACAGTGGGATGTGCTCGAACAAGAAGAACGGGCCCCAACCAAAGGTACTCGCAAAGTCGCGTGCCGCTTGCTCCGGATCGGGCACATGGTAGGCGATCTGGACCGGATTGAGGGTGCCAAAAAGCACGGCAGGTTTCTTAGAGGCGGCGCAGTGGGCGGCTGCCGTCCCAACCGGCGGCGGCCTTGCGAATCTTGGCGAAGAACGCTTCGACCGCAGGGCCGGTCTCGATCAATTCGATCATGCCGCCGGCTTGCTGATCCGTGTTCAGATAGGCGAAGCGCATGCCGTTGGCGGTGGCGCCCCATTGCACGGGCTCAATACCGAGCGGGCGTAGACGGGCGAGATGCTGATCGAGCGATGCCGTCATCACTCCGAGGTGCTGCAGGCCTTCACCGTGGCGATCCAGGAATTGCGAGTAAATCGACGTCGCAGAATCGTGTTGTTGAATCAGCTCGATTTGAACCTCGCCCCACTGCGCGATGGCGACCGACATGTCGAACTTCAGAGGCGCGCCGCGAAAAAAGACGTCTCCATACTG
>JAYTXS010000280.1:0-9385 GCA_043742845.1 Gammaproteobacteria bacterium | reverse complement strand
CCACGGTCTGGAGATCGACCGAACCAGCTGCACCCGCTTCCTCGCCAATCAACTGCGCGGGCTTCTGACCGCCGCAGCCTATGTGCTCTACCAGGGGTTGCGATTGCGCGCCGCACGCACTGCGTTCCGCTCGGCCCAGGTGAGTACGCTGCGCGAACATCTGATGAAGCTCGGTGCCTGGGTCGAGTCCTCGGTACGACGCATCGTGCTGCATCTGCCCGCTGCCTGCATCCACCGTCACGACTGGCAGATCATCGCCCGAAGCCTCGGTGCTGCGCCCGCATAGACCCGTCGGACTGACCCCGCGCCTGGCCAAACTCATCGCGTGTGACTCACGCCGAACTCCCGTGCCCAAAATCCCGCGCCTACGCCGAGTCAGCGGCGGTAATAGAACTACCGCGCCCGCACACGCCGCAAAATCATCGCATCGCATCGACATCACCCCGCGACATGGCGATACTCGAGTCCATGACCACCAAAATCACATCCTTCATGCATAGTGTGGGCTAGTGCTGCCGTTTCTGCATCCCATCGCGGACCTGTTGCAGAGCCATGAGTCGAACCCGGCGCGACTGGCGGCGGATTTTCATACTGCGTTCAATATACTGCTCGCCTTGATGTTCATCGGTCCGCTGGACATTATCGCGGCACAGCTCATGCGCTGGCTGCCGGATCAGCCGAGGGCCGCCGACCCGGGCACGCCGGTGTATCTCGATCCGTCAGCCGCCAGCGCTCCCGCGGTGGCCTTGGTCTGCGCGGCGCGCGAGGTGCTGCGCATGGGTGACTTGATCGAGACCATGCTGCGCCAGGCGATGACGGCGCTGCTGAGGAATAATCGCAAGCTGGTGGCTGACATCAGCCGCATGGACGACGCCATCGACAAGAATCTAATGGACTTGGCATCCAAGAAAATCAGGCGCGGCATCACGTTCTCGAAGCAGGGCAAAGCTGATCTGGTCGAGTTCCATCAGTTGGCGGTCGACAGCCTCAAGCTCTCGGTGGGCATCTTCATGTCGGGCGTGCTGGAGCGTGCCGGCGCGCTGCAGCGCAGCCGTCTGAAGGACCCGCGCTTCGGCCGGCGCAAGGCCGCGCTCGGCCGCCTCCCCGACAAACCACTGCTGCCGTGAACGAGGATTCCATGACGGACCCTATACTGTTGACCCCCGGACCCTTAACGACCTCGGCGGACACCAAGTCTGCGATGCTGTTTGATTGGGGTTCCTGGGACAGCACATTCAACGAGCTGACCGCATCGGTTTGTCGCGATCTGGTCAGTATCGTCCACGCCCAAGACGAGCACGTGTGCGTGCCGCTGCAGGGCAGCGGAACGTTCTCCGTCGAGGCGGCGCTCGGCACGCTCGTCCCGAAGAATGGCAAGGTTCTGGTGGCCGACAACGGCAGCTATTGCAAACGCATCGTGCGCATCCTGGGCTATCTGGGTCGGGAGGCCGTGGTGCTGCCGCATGGTGAGCAGGCGCCTGCCGACCCTGCGCGCATCGACGCTGCGCTGGCCGCGGATGCCGCGATTACGCACGTTGCGCAGGTGCACTGCGAGACCGGCACGGGAATTTTGAATCCGCTGCCGCAGATCGCGGCGGTAGTTGCCAGACATGGGCGCGGCCTGATCGTGGATGCCATGAGTTCCTTCGCAGCCATCCCCATCGACGCGCGCAGCGTGCGCTTCGACGCGCTGATAGCCGCGTCGGGCAAATGCCTCGAAGGTGTGCCCGGCATGGGTTTCGTGATCGCGAGGCAGGCGGCGCTGGAGGGCTCCTTCGGCAACACCTGCTCGCTCGCGATGGACTTGCTCGATCAATGGCAGTACATGCAGAAGACCGGGCAGTGGCGCTTCACGCCTCCGACGCATGTGTTGGCGGCGCTGCGTTGCGCCATTAATCAGTACCAGGCGCAGGGTGGATTGGCGGCGCGTCTGGCACGTTACACCGAGAATTGCGCTGCACTTGTCTGCGGAATGCGGGCACTGGGCTTCAAGACGTTCCTGCCGGATGTGCTGCAGGCGCCCATCATCGTCACGTTCCATGCCCCGCCCGATGCAAAGTACGACTTTCCCGAGTTTTATCGCCGGGTTCGGGAGCGCGGCTTCATCCTCTACCCGGGCAAGCTGACTGCGGTCGAGACTTTCCGAGTCGGCTGCATCGGCGCCATCGGGCCCGCCACCATGAGGCAAGCGGTCACCGCGGTCGCCGAGGTCTTGCGAGACATGGGGGTCAGCCGGATTGCGCAACAATGAATAGAGTGCACGAGGATAGGCCGCTCGCGACCTCGACACATGGGCTGGGTCCGCAGCTCGCGGCGCTGCGCGACAGCGGCTACGTGGTCGTGCCTCAGTTCGTACCCCCGCACGGGGTGGCGCAGCTCAACCAAGCCGCGCGGCTGCAACTCGCCGCGCGCGCCGACCCGATCGAATTCGAAGCCGATCTGCAATACCCCGGCGCACCCCCGTCACGCGAGGCTGCGGGAGGCGAGACCGTGCGCCGGTTGCTCGACGCGTACGGCCGTGATCCGGTATTGGCCGAGTGGGGCAGAACGCCTGCGCTGCGCGCGTGGATGCAGGCGTATTTCGATGAAAACGCGCTGCTGTCGCGAGTGCATCACAACTGCCTGATGACCAAGCATCCCCGTTACGGGAGCCTGACCCACTGGCACCGAGATATTCGCTTTTGGTCATTCGAGCGCGAGGACCTGGTGTCGGTATGGCTGGCGCTCGGCGCGGAGCATGTAGAGAATGGCGCGCTGTGGTTCGTGCCGGGATCGCATCGCTTGCGGTTAGAGGCGGATCGCTTCGATGAGGCACGGTTTTTCCGCGCTGATCGGGCCGATAACGCCGCCATGCTGGGGGCCGCCGAATCGCCGCGGCTGGCGCCGGGCGATGCGGTTTTTTTCCATTGCAACACCTTGCACTCGGCGGGCAAGAATCTGACCGACCAGGTCAAGTTTTCCCTGGTCTATACCTATCACGGCCTCAGTAATGCGCCGCAGCCGGGGACTCGCTCGGCGTCGAAGGCTGAAGTCGCGCTTTAGTAGCCCTGCGTTGGCCGCTGCGTCGAATCTTTCGCTTGTCGCAAATTCCATGTAATCCTAGCGGCCGGTTTCTCCCTATAAGGATGTGAATGGTGGCAAAGGTACCCCCGGGCGTTGGTCCGCAGTTTCCCCAGGTCGTAGTGCTCGTCGGTGCCACGGGCGACCTCGCCCGACGCAAATTGCTGCCCGGCCTGTTTCACCTGGCAAGCGCCGGGTTTATTCCCGGCTGTCGCATCATCGGCGTATCGCTCGATGAGCTCGATGCCGAAGGATTTCGCAAGATTGCGCGCGACGCGCTCACGGAATTCTCCAGCCGTAAAGTGTCCGACGCCGATTGGGCTGAATTTGCGGCCAACTTACAATATGTGCCCATGGCCGCCGGAGCCGCCGCGCTAAGAGAAGCGGTCGTCGAAGCCGAGCGCGCCTTCAAGGGTGACAGTCTTCGGCTGCACTACGTGAGCGTGCCGCCGAATGCCGCGCTGTCCGCGGTACGCCTGCTGGGCGAGGCCGGGCTGGTCGAGCGTTCGCGGATCATCATGGAAAAACCCTTCGGCACCGATCTTGCCACGGCGGTGGCGTTGAATGCGCGACTGCACGAGGTATTCGATGAGGATCGGATCTTCCGCATAGATCACTTCCTGGGCAAGGAAGCGGCGCAGAACATTCTTGCGTTCCGTTTCGCGAACGGCTTGTTCGAGCCCATCTGGAACCGTAACTTCATCGATCACGTGCAAATCGACGTGCCCGAGACCCTGGGTCTCGGCAAGCGCTCTGCTTTCTACGAGCAGACGGGGGCCTATCGGGATATGGTCGTGACTCATCTGTTCCAGATTCTTGGGTTCATGGCGATGGAGGCGCCGACGTCGCTCGAGCCCAACCCCATCAGCGAGGAAAAGAACAAGGTTTTTCGCAGCATGCTGCCCGTCAAGCCGTCGGATGTGATCCGCGGCCAATACACGGGCTACCGCACGGAGGAAGGGGTATTCCGGGATTCGGATACCGAGACTTTCATTGCCTTGCGATGTTTCATCGACAATTGGCGCTGGGCCGGCGTGCCGTTCTACCTGCGCACGGGCAAGCGGCTCGCCCAGGGACAACGCATCATCTCCATCGCGTTCAAAGAGCCGCCTAAGAGTATGTTCCCTGCCGGATCCGGCGTGAGCGCGCAAGGGCCCGATCACCTGACCTTCGATCTGGCGGATGCCGCCAAGATGTCGCTGTCCTTCTACGGCAAACGGCCGGGACCGGGCATGCGTCTGGACAAACTCAGCATGCAATTCGCCATGCATGACAGCGGTCATATCGGCGACGTGCTCGAGGCCTACGAGCGCTTGATCCTAGACGCGATGCGCGGCGACCATACTCTGTTCACCACCGCCGAGGGCATAGAGCGTCTGTGGGAAGTCTCGACCACCCTCATGGAGGCGCCCCCGCCGGTTCGTTTCTACGACCCGGGCTCATGGGGACCGAACGCCATTCACCAACTCATCGCCCCACATGCCTGGCGGCTGCCCTTCGAACGAGTCTGGCGCGACCCCAATAGCGTCGGCAGTTAATCGCCCCCGTTGCATATTCTCGACATGCAAGCATCTGAATGGCAATCCATCGTTTCAGGCAACGCCGAATTGAAACTGTCGCCCGCATCGGTGGGGGATGGGCAGGCGCTGCGCCTGGATTTCGATTTCAAAGGCGGCGGCGGCTTCGTCGTTGCGCGGCGTGCATTGAGCCGCCCGATGCCGGAGGACTACGCGGTGAGGTTTCGGCTTCGGGGTCACGGCGCTGTGAACAATCTCGAGCTGAAACTGCTTGATGTCTCGGGACAGAATGTTTGGCGCCATGTCGACAAGAGCTTGAAGCTGCCGACGCGATGGAAACAAGTCACCATCGACAGCAGCGCCATTGAATTCGCATGGGGCCCGTCGAGCGGCGGCCATATCAAGAGCTTGGGCTCAATAGAACTCGCCATTGTCGCGGGCGAGGGCGGCAGCGGTACGCTGTGGATTGAAGGCCTTAAGATCGAGGATCGCACTCCGAGGCAGCCCCCGAGCGCCGCGGCGTCCAGTGCGCTCCCGGGTTTCGAAGCGTCGGCTGCTCTCGGGGGTTTGGGCTGGCGGCCGCGGCCCGAAGATTTACGCCCCTGGATTAGCATCGATGCAATCAAGACGCGCGCCATCGGCGGCCTGGTCATCGACTGGCGGGAGTCCGCGCCGGCAAGCGGCTTTCGCGTGCGCGGCTCCAACACCGGCCGCCGCTGGAAGACCTTGTACCGCGCGCGGCGCGCGGGCGGCAAGCATAGCTACGTGTATTTGCCGGCGCTCAAGACCCGCTTCCTTCGTCTCGAACTCGATGAACCATCGGCGGGCGCTGTCCTGCGCATGCAATCATTCGAATTTTCGCGGTCTATTCATGCTTTTTGGAACAACGTGGCCAAAGGTGAGGCGCGCGGCTGGCATCCTCGCTGGCTCCACAACGAACAAACTCTGTGGACACCATTCGGCACCAGCCACGGCGTTCACTGCGCGTTGATGAACGATGATGGGATGATCGAGATCGACCAGGGATCGTTTTCGATCGAACCCATGCTCTGGGTCAAGGGGCGGCTCGTCACTTGGGCGGATGTGATACCGCGGCAGGAACTGCAGGATGGGTGGATGCCCGTGCCGTCCGTGATTTGGGAAACCCATGATTGGCGCCTGCGCATTCGGGCGCAGGCTACGTCAAGTGGCGCCGCGCGCGTATGTTATCGGTTCGACAATCTGACGGACGGGCAGTTGACTGCGCGGCTTTTCCTGCTGCTGCGTCCGTTTCAAGTAACGCCTCCGTGGCAAAACTTCCGCGATTTGGGTGGGGTGAGTCCGATTCGTGCTCTGGCTTGGCGCGATGGGGTGGTGCACGTCAACGATGCCGTCCAGATCGTGCCGGAGCTTGGTGCGCCGGCCACTACGTTCCTGGGATTCGGCGCGCTGAATTTCGACGAAGGCTTCATGGCTGCCGGCCTGGCCTCAGGTTCGTTGCCAGGCAACACGCAGACGCAGGACCCCTTCGGCTTCGCCACGGGCGCTCTCGGCTTTGAGCTAGTGCTCCAGGCTCAGCAGTCGGCGGATACCCTGGTGAACTGCGCAACCGCGGAAGCGTCACGCTCGACCCTCGAGCCGGCAATCGAGCAGGAGGCGGTCTTTGATTGGGGACCCACGCTTGCAGTGGATCAGTGGACCGGTAACGGTTGGGTAACGGATGCCGCTCACGCCGCACTGACTGCGACGGCGCATATTCTGGTGACCCGCTCCGGCCCGGCTCTGCAACCTGGCCCGCGCCGTTACACACGCTCCTGGATTCGTGACAGCACCATGATGAGCGCTGCGTTGCTGCGCATGGGGCATAGCCAGGAAGTTCGGGAATTCATCCGTTGGTACGCGCCGTATCAGCGCGCGGATGGCTTCGTACCCTGCTGCGTCGATCGTGAGGGAGCCGATTGGCTGGTCGAGCACGATAGCCACGGGGAATTCCTGGCGCTGATTGCGGACTATCACCGCTTCACCTCGGAC
Source organism: Gammaproteobacteria bacterium (assembly GCA_043742845.1). GTDB lineage: Bacteria > Pseudomonadota > Gammaproteobacteria > Steroidobacterales > Steroidobacteraceae > Bog-1198. The sequence goes on along the minus strand of JAYTXS010000280.1, from coordinate 2,798 downwards.
GACGCTCTTTTGACGGACTTGTGGATTCACATCGATAGAGCGGCAGCCTGCCTCGAGGGTTTGCTCGGCGCAGACGGGCTCTTGCCTATTTCGGTGAGCCACGAGGGCTACCTTGCGCAACCCGTGCATTCCTATTGGGACGACTTCTGGGCGCTGCGCGGTTTGGGGGACGCGGCCTACCTCGCCCGGGCGGCCGGCCACGGGAATTCGGCGCAGCGCTGGGAGGATTTGAGTACGCGACTGGCGGGGGCTCTATATGCATCGATCGAGACCACGCGAGCGGCACGCAAGCTAGACTTCATCCCGGGCAGTATCGAATGGGCGGATTTCGATCCGACGGCGACGGCGAATGCCATTTACCTGCTCGATGTTGCGCCGGGCCTGAATCGCCTGGCACTCGAGCAAACCTTCGATAAGTATCTTGCCGACTGGCGCAGCAAACGCAGCGGTGCCGTGGCCTGCGCGAATTACACTCCGTATGAAATTCGCATCATCGGCGCGTTGGTGCGTTTGGGAAGGCGCGATGCGGCGCTGGAATTGCTGCGTTTCTTTCTGTCGGATCGACGTCCGCAACCCTGGAATCAATGGCCGGAAATCGCGTGGCAAGACCGTAAGGCGCCGGCCCATATCGGCGATTTGCCGCACACCTGGATTTCCGCGGAATATCTGCTCGCGGTGCGCTGTCTGTTTGCCTATGAGCGCGAAGCCGATCGATGTCTGGTATTGGCGGCGGGATTGGCGCCCGAATGGATCGAGGGCGAAGGCGTGCGAGTAAAAGCCATGCCCACGCTGTACGGTTCACTGAGCTACACCCTGCGCCGGCTGCACGATGGAACGCTGCGATTCGAGATCAGCGGTGCGGCCACCGCCAAGATCATCCTGCGGCCGCCGCTGTTGGGGGCCTTGCGCAGCGTGCGTGTTGATGGGGTCGAGTGCGCGAGTTTCGATGACGAGTCCATCACGCTAATGAGTGTCCCCGCGCAAGTGATCTGCATCACGGCCTGAGCGGCGGGCTACAGCCGGGGGCGCAAGGCGAAGGTGGTATGCTGAGCGCGATGACTGAGCGCTCATCGGAAAATTCCGGCATTTTTCCCGAGGGCGAAATTGCCCAGCTGGGCTTTGGGCGGCAAGTCGGCCTCGTGGTGCGCACGATCTTCAGCTCACCCGCGGCCAAGAAGATTACCGTGCTATTGGCCGTCATCCTGCTGGTGGTGGCGGCTACCGCCTACGGACAAATCCGGCTCAACGGCTGGAACAAGCCCTTCTACGATGCGCTGTCGCGCCGCGATTTACGCGACTTTCTGTTCCAACTCGGCGTGTTTTTTCTCATCGCGGGCTCTTTGCTCATAGTCAACGTGGCGCAGCGCTGGCTGGTCGAGACCCTGGAGCTACGGCTGCGCGAGGGACTGGTACTGGGGTTGCTGCACGACTGGATGCTGCCGCGCAGGGCGTTTTGGCTTGCCAATGCGGGGCCGATGGGCGTCAATCCGGATCAACGCATACACGAGGATGCGCGCAAGCTATGCGAACTCTCGGCCGATTTGCTGGTCGGCCTGCTGCAGGCGTCGATATTATTTCTGATGTTCTCCGGCGTGCTGTGGGTGCTGAGCAAAGATTTCATTTTTCGTGTGTCGGATCGGGACTACACGGTGCCCGGCTTCATGGTGTGGGCGGCGATGTTGTATGCATGCGCCGGCTCGTTGCTGAGCTACTTTGTAGGGCGCGGCCTCATCGGCCGCAACGCGCAGCGTTACGCGCGCGAGGCCGATCTGCGCTTTTCGCTGGTGCGGGTGAATGAGCATGTGGATGATATTTCGCTGGCAGCGGGCGAGGCGGATGAAGAACGCCGCATCAAATTGCACCTGGGAAATGTGCTCGCCGCGACCCAGCGCATCGTGCGCGGGCATGCCAATCTCACATGGGTTACCGCCGGCTTCGGCTGGATAACCATCATCGCCCCGATACTCGTAGCCGCACCCCTGTACTTCAATGGCAAGGTGTCCTTCGGCGGACTGATGATGGCCGCCGGCGCATTCAGCCAGGCGCAATCCTCGCTGCGTTGGTTCATCGATAATTTCAGCGCCATTGCCGATTGGCGCGCGACGTTGCTGCGAGTCGCGAATTTCCGTTACGCGTTGATCGGCATCCACGAGCCGAGTGGCTTTGAAAGCCGGATTGATTATGCCGAGGGTGAACCCGGAGTGATTTCAATCGTCGACTTGGAAATCGTATCGGCGGCGAATACCGATATGCTCAAGGAAAGAAGCGTGGTGGTGACGGCCGGAGAGCGGGTCCTCATTCTAGGAGCGCCGGGCACCGGCAAGACCCAATTGTTCCGGGCATTGGCGGGTTTGTGGCCCTGGGGATCGGGACACATCGTGCGCCCGGCCGGCCAGCAAATATTTTACTTGCCGCGCGGTACTCCCTATATGCCCCGAGGCAGCTTGCGCGAAGTGCTGGCGTACCCCTTAAAGGCCGAGAGCTTCGAGCCGAGTGCGGCCACGCGCGCGCTGTATCGCCTGGGCCTGGAACGACTCGCGCCGCTGCTCGACACCACTCGCCGCTGGGACCGGGAGTTGAGTCAAGATGAGCAACTTTGCCTGGCCGTGGCGCGCATGGTGCTGCAGAGCCCGCCCTGGGTGCTGATTGACGGCACGTTCGGTTCCCTCGACGATGATGTTCTCGATCTGGTGATCGACGTTTTCAGCAATGAGCTGCAGCGCAGCTGCATCATTCACATCGGCGGGCCAGGTCAAGCGCATCCTCTGTTTACCCGGGTGCTGCACTTGGTCAAAGAT
>JAYTXS010000279.1:0-2236 GCA_043742845.1 Gammaproteobacteria bacterium | reverse complement strand
GGTGCCGCTGCAGGCGATGCAAAATCCCGCCGATTGGCTGGCCGCACTCTCATCCGCCATGCGCGATCTCGGGCTCTCGCTCAGTACGCGCTTCGGGGATGGCTGGCGACGGCGTGTGGCTGCCATTGCGTTGACCGGGCAATTGCCGACGCTGGTGTGTCTCGCCGAGCGCGAGCCCATGGCCCCCGCTATCACCTGGCGCGACGGCCGTGCCGACCAATTCGCTTCGCAGCGCTTGGGCGACGCGCAGCGCCGGCGCATGTACGCCCGCACCGGAATGCCCATCGATGGGCGCTACCTCGCGCCCATGCTGCAGTTTCACTTCCAAGGCCGGTTGGACGCGCTACGCTGCATTTTGTCCGCGAAGGACTACTTTCTATATGCGCTTACCGGCGTGCGCGCCACTGAACCGTCGACCGCGGCGGGCTATGGTTTGTACGATTTGATCGAGCGGCGTTTCAGCAGCGAACTCGCGGCCTTTTGGGACATCGCTCTCGACAAGTTGCCGCCGATTCTACCGTCGAACTCGATCGCCGCGCCGTTGAGCGAGGCGGGCGCGCAGCTATTGCAATTACCACCCGGCATTCCCGTCAGCACCGGCGCCGCAGATTCGGTGTGCGCCGCGTACGCCATGAGCGGCCTCGATCCGCGCGCCGCCTCGATCAGCTTGGGCTCGAGCGCCGTGGTCATCGGCGCCGCCGCCACGGCGCAACTGGATGCGCAGGCGCGCTTCTTGGTGACGCCGCATGTCGAGGCCGGTTGGTACGGGCGCGAAATGGACCTGTTGGCGACGGGCACGGGCTACCGCTGGTTGAGCGAACTGTTCGGCTGGGCCGACGGCGAATTGGATGAGCGCGCCGCAGCGTCAAGCGCCGGTGCGCAGGGGCTGTTCTTTCCACCCTATCTCGGCGGCGGCGAGCAGGGCGCACTGTGGAATCCGCGGTTGCGCGCCGGCTTGTTCGGCTTGGGGCTGCAACATTCGCAGAACGACATCGCACGCGCCTTCCTCGAAGGAGTGTGTTTCGAGCTGCGCCGCTGCATCGAAGTGTTGGCCGAACACGATCCGATCGAGCGGGTGATGGTCAGCGGCAATATCACGCGCTCCGCCGGCAGCGCCCAGCTGCTCGCCGATATTCTGAATCGCCCGGTGGGTCTGGTCACCGAGAAATCACCCGCCGCCTATGGCGCCGCACTACTCGCGAGGCGTGCTCTGCGCCATCCCCCGACCGGCACCCCGGCCGGCATCGCGACTGGCACCCTGGCCGGGACCGCACTCGACACAGCAGCCGGCGCCGCCGTGGCGCAGGCCTCTTTAAGATCGATGCAAATTATCAACCCGTCCGCGACGGCGGCGGCACGCTATGACGTGCTGTATCCCGACTACTGCGAGGTAGCCGCGCGATGCGCGTAGCCCTGACTTTAAGCCGGTTTGCGAATGCGCTGCGGCTCGGCGAGTTCCACTGCTTTCACGAAGAAGGAGGGAGCGGTCTGCAGCCGGAACGCAAAGGACTTGGCGACGAAGATCATGCGAAAAGCGTCGATCGGTTGGTGCCGTGACGAATAGCTCACGCCCGATACTTCCACCACCCACTCGAAATTCATCAATTCGAGCAGGGTGTGTTCGCGCGCCAAGGCAGGCCGCGATACCAGTACCTGTTCCTCGCGCGCTTCCTTCAGGCCATATGTCTCATCGAGCAAGTCATACAGCGAGCGCGTGTCGGGGCCGCCGAGATAGGCGGACAGATCGGGCGCGAGGATCTTCGGGATGACAGAGGTTTCCCAAATGACCGGACGTTTGTTGAGCAGGCGCAGCCGCGAGACTTCCCATATGGTGGTGCCGGCTGTCAGGCTCAAGCGCTTGCCTTCCTCTTCGGTGCAGGGGCGCGCTAAGCAGCTCAACACCTTGGTCTTCAACTTGGAACGAGCGTCGAGATGCAGCCCATTGCGCAAGCCGCCGATTTTGGTGGTCTCCGCATCGACTCGCGGCCGGGCGACGAAGGTGCCGCGGCCCTGTTCGCGGCGCACCACGGCCTGCGCCGACAGCTCCGATAGAGCGCGGCGCACGGTCACCAGGCTTACGCCGGCCAACGAGGAGAGCTGCGCCTCGGTGGGCAATTGGTCGCCTTCGACGAGCTTGTGCTCATCGATGTACTGCAAAACAAAGGCGATCGTCTTTTCGTACAGCGATTTCACGGGGCGATTCTACGTTGATCTTACGGGGTAGCGCGACGTTGGT
>JAYTXS010000278.1:0-7667 GCA_043742845.1 Gammaproteobacteria bacterium | reverse complement strand
GTCTACCGACGCTTCAACCACGCGTTGATCACCTTTTCGTTCGTCTATGCCTGGTCGGAGAATTTCATTTTGCCGATCTCGCACGACGAGGTGGTTCATGGCAAGCGATCCTTGCTCGCCAAGATGCCCGGCGATGACTGGCAGAAGCGCGCGAATTTCCGCCTGCTCTTGAGCTACATGTGCGCTCACCCCGGCAAGAAGCTCTTGTTCATGGGTTCGGAATTCGGGCAATGGCAGGAATGGCGCGATCACGAGCAGCTGGAGTGGTCGCAACTGGCCGTTGCCGAGCACTCGGCGCTGCGCGATTGTGTCCGCGATTTGAATTTTCTGTACCGGAACACGCCTCAATTCTATGGTAGCGACTGCGATCACGAGGGATTTCACTGGGTGGACTTGCACAATGCCGATGAAAGCGTCTGGGCGTTTGCGCGTCTTGCCGTCGGCGAGGACATCGGCAGCCCCATCACCTGCGTTTTCAATGCGACGCCCGTGCCGCGCGATGGATACCGGGTAGGTGTCGCCGAAGCGGGCACCTATCGCAAGTTATTCGACTCGGACGATGTGAAATTCGGCGGCTCGGGCTACAACCGGCAGGAGGAGGCCGGCGCGGCGCTCGAGGGCGCTCAGGGGTATCCGCTGTCTCTGCGGCTGAATCTGCCGCCGCTGGGCGCGATGTTTTTCGTCGGACCGCCGGGCAGCCGGTGACGATCATTCAGACGGGCTCGCCGCGTCCCCTGGGAGCCACGTGGACCAAGCACGGCGTTAATTTTGCGCTTTTCTCGAGTCACGCGACCCGGGTCGAGGTGTGCCTGTTCGACGCGCACAGCGGCGCCGAACTGGAGCGCTACGACATGCCGGGGCGCAGCGGCGATGTTTGGCATGGCCTGCTTGCGCCACGGCGCGTCGGCCCGGGAAGCCACTATGCCTACCATGTATACGGCCCCGACGAGCCGCTCAAAGGCCAGCGCTTCGATCCCGCCGTTGCATTGATCGATCCGTATGCCCGCCAACTCTCCCACTGCGCGCCGCTGCGCTCGCAAGTGATCGACGCCGCCTTCGACTGGGACGGCGACCGGCCGCCGTCTACTCCATGGCGCGATACGCTCATCTACGAACTACACGTGAAGGGCTTCACGCGGCTGCACCCGGCGGTGCCGGTGGACTTTCGCGGCAAGTACCTGGGATTGACCGTGGCGGCGGTGATAGAGCATTTGAAGTCGGTCGGCGTGACTGCGGTTGAGTTGCTGCCCTGCCAGGCTTTCATCACCGAGCAGTTTCTGCGCGATCGCCGCCTGAGTAACTACTGGGGATACAACTCCATCGCGTGGTTCGCGCCGGCGAATGAATTCGCCGTGCACGACGCCGTCGCCGAATTCAAGAGCATGGTCAAGGCGCTACACGCGGCCGGAATCGAAGTGATCCTGGACGTCGTGTTCAATCACACGGCCGAAGGCAACGAAGGCGGTCCCACGCTGTCGCTGCGGGGCATCGACAATGCGGTTTACTACCGGCTCATGCCGCAGGATAAACGCTTCTACGAGAATATCAGCGGTTGCGGCAACACGGTCAACTGCGAACACAGCCAAGTACGCACGCTGATCATCGATTGCCTGAAGTACTGGGTTGAAGAGATGCACGTGGATGGGTTTCGATTCGATCTGGCCACCGTGCTGGCCCGCGAGGGCAACGCGTTCAACGAGCACGCAGCCTTCTTCAAGTCTTTGCGCGCCGAACCTTCACTGGCCTACGTCAAGATGATCGCCGAACCTTGGGATGTGGGCTGGGGTGGCTACCAGCTCGGACGTTTTCCGCCGGGCTGGGCCGAATGGAACGACCGCTATCGAGACACGGTGCGTTCGTTTTGGCGACGCGATGCGGGGAAGATCGGCGAGTTGGCCGAGCGGTTCGCCGGTTCCAGCGACGTGTTCCGGCACAACGGCCGCAAGCCCACTGCCGGCATCAATTTCTTGACCGCACACGATGGGTTCACCTTGTGCGATCTGGTGTCCTACAACGAACGGCACAACGATGCCAATCTCGAGAACAACACGGATGGCCACAACGATAACCTGAGCTGGAACTGCGGGGTCGAGGGCGCCACCGAGGATGAGGCAGTGATGCAGCTGCGGCGACGGCAGATGCGCAATCTATTGGCGACCCTGTTCTTTTCGCAGGGCGTGCCCATGCTGCAGGCCGGCGACGAATTCGCGCGCACGCAACGCGGCAACAACAACGCCTACTGTCAGGACAACGAGATATCCTGGGTGGACTGGCGGCTGCGCAACAGCAACCTGAGCCTGCTTCGATTCGTGCAATTGCTGGCGCAGCTGCGTCGGCGGCACGTGGAGTTTCGGCGCGAGACTTTTCTCAAAGGCGTCGCCTCGCGCGCCAGAGTCAAGGATGTGACTTGGTTAAATGTGCGCGGCACCGAGATGACGCAGAGTGACTGGCACGACACGAATCTGCGCACTCTGGGCGTCTGGTTCGCGAAGCAGAATAATTCGGCGGGCCGGCTGTTGTTGCTTTTGAATGGCAGCGACTGCGCTCAGACGTTCTTGCTGCCCGATGCTGCAGTCGAGGAACCCTGGATTCGCCAATTCGATACCGCGCTCGACAGTTTCGAGTCGCAGAGCCTGGGCGTCGCGCGCGACTATCGGCTGGAGTTATCCAGCGCCGCTCTATTGGAGTGCTGATGGTGGACCCGGCGGTGATCGAAAGAATGGCGCGGCTGCGCGGGATCGGCGAGGCCTATCACGACTACCGCGGGGAGCTGCGCTACTTCACCGCGCAGACGAAGCGGGCGCTGCTTCGCGCCATGGGGAGCGCAGTCGATGACCCGGCCGCCGCGGCCCAGGAGCTGTGCCGTCTGGAAGTGAGCGGCTGGCGTAGATTCCTGCCGCCCGTGGCTGCGGCGCACGGTTCACGGGTCGGCATCGACGTCAACGTCACGGCACGTGAATTCGGTTCGGCGTTGGTGTGGTCGGTACGCTTGGAGGACGGTTCGCTCCGTGAAGGGGTGACCTCTACCGCCGACTGCCGGGAGGTCTGGAGGGGCGAGGTCGAGGGATCCTGGATCACGCGCCGCCATCTGGAGCTGCCACTTGATCTACCGCCCGGGTATCACGAGTTGCAGGCCAAAGTTGCCGGCGGCGGCGCCGATCACTGCCTGCTGATGGTCGCGCCGGCACGCGGCTTCGAGCCTGCGGTCATATGCGCAGGCCGGCGTCTCTGGGGCATCGCCGTGCAGCTGTACACGTTGCGGTCGCGCGCCAATTGGGGCATGGGAGATTTCAGCGATTTGAAGGTGCTGATTCGCTGGGCGGCGTCGTACGGCGCCGGATTCATTGGCTTGAATCCTTTGCACGCGCTGGCTCCGGCGCAGCCCGACAGATGCAGTCCCTACAGCGCGTCGAGCCGGCATTTTCTCAACGTGCTGTATATTGCGGTGCCGCTGGTGCCGGAATTTGAGGGGTGCGCGGCGGCCCATGCGCGATTGCAGGTACCCGAGATCGCACAGCGTCTTGAGGAGTTGCGTGCAGCCGACTTGGTCGATTACCGGGGCGTGGCGGATCTGAAATTTGAGATCCTCGCTCTGTTGTACCGCGACTTCTGCGAATCGCATATTGCGTTGCATACCCAGCGCGCGAGGTATTTCCACGACTTCATTGCGGTCGGCGGTGAACTCTTGCAGTTGCATGCGCGCTTTGACGCGCTCGACCGGTATTTTCGCGCGGCCTTTGGGACAGCTTCCGGCTGGCTGAGTTGGCCGGAGGAATTTCGCGATGCGAACGGCGAGGCGGCGTCGAGGTTCGCGGCCGATCACCCGACTGAGGTTCAATTCTACGCGTATCTGCAATGGCTCGCGCATGAGCAGCTGAGCGACGCGCAGGCGCTGACGCGCGAACTCGGCATGCCGATCGGCTTGTACGGAGACTATGCCGTCGGCGCCAATCCCTCAGGCTCAGAGACTTGGTCCGATCGACACAGCTATTGCATGCAGGCCGAGATCGGCGCGCCGCCCGATCCTCTGGCGCTGAAGGGCCAGGGCTGGGGCATCCCGCCGCAGGACCCCTTGGTGATGCAGTCGCAGCGGTTGCAGGGTTTCATGCGATTGATCCGCAACAACATGCGTTATTACGGCGCCCTGCGCTTGGATCACGTGATGTCGCTGTTTCGGCTGTGGTGGGTCGCGGCTGGATTTTCGCCCACCGACGGCGCCTATGTTCACTATCCATTGGAGCAACTGCTCACGGTGCTCGCGCTGGAAAGCACGCGCGCCGCCTGCCTGGTGGTCGGCGAGGATTTAGGCGTGGTACCTGACGAAATGCGTCGAGCCATGCCCGAATACGGGCTGTATCACTACAAGGTGCTGCTGTTCGAAAAGCTGCACGGCGGTTTCCGGCGCCCCTGCGAATATGTGCGCGATGCGTTGGCCACTGCCACTACGCACGACATGCCGACGCTGCGCAGCTATTGGCAAGGCCTCGATATTGAGCTGCGCCGACGGCTGGATTTGTATCCCAGCGCCGAGGTAGAAAGCGAGGTCGCCGGAGAGCGTGAGCACGACCGCGAGTTGCTGCTGGCGGCGCTGCGCAGCGAAGGACTTGAGCCCGTGCGGCCGGCAACGCCCCAGGATGAGTTCACCGCCGAACTTGCGCACGCCCTGCATCTGTATCTGGCGCGCTCCGCGAGCACGCTGGTTGCTTTGCAGATCGAAGATCTGTTGGGTGAGACCCTACCGGTGAACGTGCCTGGTACGGATCGCGAATATCCCAACTGGCAACGTAAGCTGTCGGCGGACATCGAGGACGTGGCGGAGCGCGAGGATTTGGCGACGTCCCTTAAGGAGATCCACCGGACGCGGCAGGCAGCGGGCAACGGCTAGCGCGAGGACTGGAGCTTGGGACTGGCCTGCGCGTTCGCCTGCGCTTGTGCACGCGCCGCCAGGATCCACAGGCATCCGGCAATCAGCACGGCGATCGGCACTATTTTGACCGCCTGCCCGAGCGATGACGCGTCCGATAAGGCGCCGATGAGAAACGGCGAGGGCACGTCGCCGAGCACGTGGATGCAAAAGACACTGAGCGCAATGGCCGTGGCCCGCTCCGTGGCGGAGACGAGATTGATCATGGCGGCATTGATCGGGCCGGTCGATAGGAACATGCATAGCTGCGCCGCCACCATCCAAGCCAAGTATCCCGTATGCGAAGCCGTCGTCAGCGCCATCCACACGCAGGGAGCTGCTACCAGAGTCGCGGCGGCGGATAACCACAGATAGGCCTGGCGCGAATACTTGACGCAGTAGTCGCCGAGCCAGCCGCCGACGAAGGTGCCGATGAAGCCCGTGATGACCACGATGGTGCCGAAGCTGACGGTGGCCTCGCTGCGTGGTACGCCGCGGACGCGTTCGAGAAACGACGGCATCCAAAACGCCAGACCACCCAGCGCAAAGGTATACGCGGAGTACGCCAAAACCGTGAGCACATAGGGTTTATTACGAGTGAGCCGTGAATACGCCGCCCAAGTTTCTCTCGGTATGCTGGCCAACGAAATCTTGGGCGTCGGCCGCGCGTGTGCGCTGTCCGCGTCTTGCGCTCCGCGCGGCGGATCGCGCAGCAGCAGGCACAACGCCGCCAGCAGCAAACCGGGCACGCCGGCGACGAAAAATGCCGCGCGCCAACCATAGTGCTTATCGACCAGTCCACCGACCACATAGCCGAGCGCGGAGCCCACTGGAATTGCACAGAAGAAAACGGCCATGATGCGGCCGCGTTGGCGCACCGGGAAATAATCCGACAGTAAACTGGGTGCGATCGTCACATACGCAGCTTCTCCGACACCGACGGACGCGCGCGCCAAGAATAGGCTCAGGTAACCGCCTGCAAATCCCGAGAGGGCGGTGGCAAAGCTCCAGCAGGCCACGCCGATCGCGATCAATCGCGGCCGCGAACGTCGGTCGCCCAAAGCGCCGAACACGGGTGCAGTGAGCGTGTAAACGATCAGGAACCCGGACATGAGCGAGCCCAGATTCGCGTCCGTGAGACCCATATTCGCGTGCTTCAGGCTTTCGGCCAAAGCGGACACGATGTAGCGGTCCAAATAACTGAACAGATTGATGAATGAGAGAATGGCTAAGCTGAACCCAGCCGAGCGCACCCAGGACTTTTGCGTTTGATCTGCCACCCCCCGGTATAGTAGCGCGAGACTGCACAATTTCCCGACAGAGTCCTGGTCAGTGGGCAATAGGGTGCTAAATTCCCTCAAACGGCATATGCCGTGATTTTGCTGTGCACCGTCATGGTGCGCTATGGAGTTTATGTCGATCCATGTTGCTCTGAATCACGTCACTCACTATCGCTACGACAGGTTGGTGTCCTTGAGTCCTTAGGTGGTGCGCCTGCGTCCGGCGCCCCATTGCCGTACGTGGATCTTGAGCTACTCACTCAAAGTGCAGCCCGCCGACCATTTCATCAATTGGCAACAGGATCCCGCAGCGAACTACCTGGCAAGGCTGGTATTTCACGAACGCACCCGTGAATTTCGCATCGAGGTGGATTTGATCGCCGAAATGTCGGTGCTCAATCCCTTTGATTTTTTTCTCGCGCCTTACGCGGAAGAATTTCCCTTCGGGTACAACCTGAACGAGCAGCGCGAGTTAGCACCGTACCTGGTCAAGTCGCCGGCGAGCCTGCCCCTCGCAAGTTACTTGGCTGGAATTTCCCGCGAACGTTGCCGCACCATCGATTTCGTCGTAGGCATCAATCAACGTCTCGCCGCGGACATTCGCTACCTGATTCGCTTGGAACCGGGCGTGCAATTGCCCGAGGAGACGCTGGCCAAGCGGTCGGGCTCCTGCCGTGACTCCGCCGCGCTGCTGGTCCAGTTGCTGCGTCATCTTGGATTGGCCGCACGCTTCGTGTCGGGTTATCTCATTCAGTTGGTGCCTGATGTGAAAGCTCTGGACGGGCCCGGCCCAAGTGAAGATTTTACCGACCTGCATGCCTGGTGCGAGGTGTACCTGCCCGGCGCAGGGTGGCTCGGGCTCGATCCCACCTCTGGACTGCTGGCGGGAGAAGTTGATGAATGTGAGACCACGTTCGAACATCGGATGAGCGTGACGCGCGTGCCGTCGGTGGCTACGTGGTGGTGCGGCGAGCGCTTGGCCCAGGACTACGTGCTGGAGAATCTCGAGCGATTGATCATCAAGCCAACCTATCCGAATCAGAATTTCCCCAGCGTATTCGGCCGCGATCTCGATGCCGATGCGCGGGCCGAGCTGGCGCGCCGCATCAGGGTGCGGCCGCATGCCTACGTCGCGCAGGAACACCTGGCTTTTTCCCAGGCACCGGTGTGGCGCAGCGCCGGCGCGGAGGGATTCGCGGCGCGCGCACTAGGAATTCGCGTCTATGCCATTGCCACCGAACCCGGCTATCGGGTCATGCCGGGCGGCCTTGCGCGTATTGCGGGGGATACCGCCGACCGCGTCTCCATGCAACGCGGCGGCGGCAGCAAGGACGTATGGGTGCTGGCGCCGGACCGCAAGTCGATCGACGAGGTAAGCGTCACAGGCGCCACGCCGCGCGCCGCCGCGCGCCACGCTCGGCGTGCGCCCGAATGCGTTGCTATGGCCGCAGGTGCGGGCGACGTGTGGGAAGTTTGTCGCCCCG
>JAYTXS010000277.1:0-4107 GCA_043742845.1 Gammaproteobacteria bacterium | reverse complement strand
GCGGTCTGCAATGCGGTGGGCGCGGTCGCCGGGATCGTCTCCCAAACGGTGGAGATCCTCGTCAATCAACCGACCTTCAACGTCTTCCGGGTACACGATCCGGCCGGCAGCAAGGACTACGAGGACGCGGTGCCGGCGCTGGCGCATGCCGAGCGCGTCTCGCGCGAACTCGCACTGGCGGCGGCTTTGCGGGCGGGCGCCGCGGAACCGCATGTGGAGACCCGTGTCATCGAAAAACTCGCCCAGTCAGCGACGGTGGGAGGCGACTACCTGGCGGAGGCCGTGGCGCGTTCAACGGCGACGGGACGTCCGCAGGCATCGGGCCGCGCCGCCTAGTTGCACGCGGCGCCCATCGCATAAAGGCATGCCCCTATGCGCCGGTACGGTGTCACCGCGTTTTCTCTATAATTACCTCCCGCGCCTCAATCCGAGAAAAGTACGCATGACAGAACCCAGAGAGACGGTTGGCAGACGAAGCCGACGACGCCCTACAGGCGCCGACGTCAGTCACGCCGTGTTCGACCGCACGCGGCCCTACCGGCATTTGCGAAATCCGTTCGCGCCGGCGCGCGTGTTCTCGGATGATCAAGTGGCCGCTTTGCATGATGCCGCGCTGGTGATGCTGGAAACGCAAGGCATGAAAGTCCTGTCTGCCGATGCGCGCACGCGGTACCGCGACGCCGGCGCGATGGTCGATGAGACGACGCTCATGGTGCGCATCGATCGAGCGCTCGTGGCCGCTGCGCTCGCTACCGCGCCGCGTGACATTACCCTGCACGCGGTGGACCCGGAGCGCCATGTGCCGCTGGCGAGCCCCAACGTCGCTTTTGCCGTGACCTCAGGACCGCCGAATATCATGGACACGGAACACGGCCGTCGCTCCGGGACGTTCGAGGACTTTTGTAACCTGATGAAGCTGTGCCAGAGCTACGAGGTGATCCACGTGCTTGGCGGCGCCACCGAGCCGCAGGACATTCCCGTGGCCGTCAGGCATTTAGAAGTGACCCGCGCACAGTTGATGTTGACCGATAAGGTGCCCTTCATCTTCTCGCGCGGCCATGCTCAAGTGGCCGACAATTTCGAACTCATCCGGCTCGCGCACGGCATCTCGCAGGAAGAGTTTTGCGCGCGTCCGTACACCTACACCATCATCAACACCAATTCGCCGCTGCAGCTCGACATCCCGATGGCCGACGGCATCATCGATTTCGCACTCGCCGGCCAGGTGCTCATCATCACGCCCTTCACTCTGGCCGGCGCGATGGCGCCGGTGACCATCGCCGGTGCGTTGACCCTGGCGCACGCGGAGTTTCTGGCGGGACTGACTCTCGCCCAGATCGTGAAGCCCGGCGCGCCCATTGTGTACGGCAGCTTTACCTCCAATGTGGATATGAAATCCGGATCGCCTGCCTTCGGCACGCCCGAGTATGTCAAAGCAGCATTCGGCGCGGGTCAGTTGGCGCGCTTTCTGGGGTTGCCGTGGCGCTCCTCGAATGCGACGGCGTCGAATATCCCGGATGCACAGTCGGCGTACGAGTCACAGATGAGCCTGTGGGGAGCGTTGTTCGGCGGCTGCAACTTCATTTTGCACGCGGCCGGGTGGCTGGAGAGCGGACTGACGACTTCATACGAGAAATTCATCCTGGATATTGAGATGCTGCAGATGTTCGCCGAGGTGTTTCAGCCCGTGGGGGCATCCCCGGCGGATATGGCTCTTGACGCGGTGGCTGAGGTCGGGGCCGGGGGTCATTTCTTCGGTTGCGCGCACACCATGGAGCGCTATCGCAGTGCCTTTTATGCGCCGTTGGTCTCCGATTGGCGCAACGCCGGCCAGTGGGCAGACGATGGGGCGAAAACGGCGACCGAGCGGGCCAGCGGGATTTGGAAAAGCGACCTGAAGCGTTATGTCGCGCCAGCCCGTGATCCGGCCATCGTCGAGGCGTTGGATAGCTATGTGGCGCGGCGCAAGGCCGAGGGCGGCGCACCGCCAGTGACCTAGATGTCGCGTCTGGGTATGCTTCCGTCGCGATATTGCAAGTCCAGCGATCGGTTGCGTCTTAACATGCAATAGTATGAGGACGTCGTAAGGTCCGGTTACGGTTCAGAAAATAATGTTTGGAGAGAGAGATGTCAGAGGTCACCGAAGGTGAATTCGACTTAGAGTCACTGAACGACGAGGAACTCGCCGAGCAGGTACACGATGATCTCTACAACGGCCTTAAATCCGAGGTCGAGGCAGCGACGCGGATCTTCTTGAAACGCGGCTGGTCGGCCGAGAGGGTTCTGAATGACGCCTTGGTGGAAGGGATGCGCATCGTCGGCATCGACTTTCGGGACGGCATTCTGTTCGTGCCGGAGGTGCTGCTCGCCGCCAACTCGATGAAGGGCGGCATGGAGATCCTGCGGCCGCTCTTGGCGGAAACCGGCGTCGAACCCATCGGCAAGATCGTCATCGGCACGGTCAAGGGCGACATTCACGATATCGGCAAGAATCTCGTGTCGATGATGCTCGAGGGTGCCGGTTTCGAGGTCATCGATCTTGGCATCAATAATGCCGTCGAGAAGTATTTGGACGCGCTCGATAAGCATAAGCCCGACATTCTGGGCATGTCGGCGCTGTTGACGACGACCATGCCTTACATGAAGGTGGTCATCGACACGCTGAAGGAACGCGGCATCCGCAACGACTACATCGTGCTGGTAGGCGGTGCACCGCTCAACGAGGAATTCGGCAAGGCCGTGGGCGCGGATGCATACTGCCGTGATGCCGCGGTCGCGGTTGAAACCGCGAAGGGGCTGATCGCTGCACGGCGAGCCGGCGCGGCGGTTCACTGAGCGGCGAGCGCAGTGGCACCGAACGGCTCGACCACCGGCGCAGGCATGCTGGTCATTGCCTGCGGCGCGCTCGCGCATGAAATCACGGCGCTGCGCCGGGCCAATGCCTGGGACGAGCTCAACGTGCGCTGCCTGCCGGCGGAGTTGCACAATCGGCCAGAGAAGATTCCCGCCGCTGTTCGCGAACTGATCCGTTCTTCTCGCGACCGCTATCGCCATATTGTCGTCGCCTACGGCGATTGCGGCACCGGCGGATTGCTCGACAAAGTATTGAGCGAAGAGGGCGTGGAACGTATCCCTGGCGCGCATTGCTACGAATTCTTTGCGACCGGGCCGGTGTTTGCCGCGCTCGCCGACGCAGAGCCTGGCACTTTCTACCTCACCGATTTTCTGCTGCGACACTTCGAGCGCTTGGTGATTCGCGGTCTGGGCCTTGATCGCCACCCGGAGCTGTTCGCGACCTACTTTGGTAATTATCGAAAGCTGGTGTACTTGGCGCAGGCGCCGGGTCCTACATCGATGGAGGAGGCGCGTGCCATTGCCGTGCGCATGGGTCTGGATTTCGAGTTCAAGAATACGGGTTATGGCACGCTTCAGAGCACGCTCACCGCCGCGGTGTCGCGTCACGAGCGCGCTCCCAACGAGAAGGTGGTGGCATGGCTTCGCTGATCGTCATTTCCTGGCGCGATATTCCTGCGCAAGTCATCGTCAAGCGAGGCCGCGAGGCCGCCAAAGTGCAGCTGTCGCAGCGCTTTCAAGAGGCGGTGGACCGCGCCGCGATGCGCGCCGGCAAGGGCAGCTCGGATGCCTATCTCGCCGACTGGGCGCGCAGTGCACCGCGCCCCTGCAGCGACGATCTGCAGGCCGAGGCGTCCGCAGAGGCGGCGCGCCTCGAAGCCAAGTTCACGGACGAGGACCTAGAAAGACTGATTCGCGCCAAAGGCGTCGATGGATCGCCCACGGCCTCCGGGTCCGCCTGATGTATTCGGTGCGACAGTGGTCGGTGCGCCACGCGCGCGGCTTAAATGCGTTCTATCGCGGCTTTGAGTCAGTGCTGCTGCGTTTGCATGGCGTGTTTCGTACGCTGGGCTACGAACGCATCGAGCGCCCTGTGGCCGTGGTCGAAAAGGCCGTCAAGGGATTATTGTTCGACTGCAAGATGTGCGGTCAATGCGTGCTGAGTTCGACCGGGATGTCCTGCCCGATGAACTGCCCCAAGACCTTGCGTAATGGGCCCTGCGGTGGCGTGCGTGCCAACGGCCATTGCGAGGT
>JAYTXS010000276.1:0-11741 GCA_043742845.1 Gammaproteobacteria bacterium | reverse complement strand
TTGTCGAGTTCGGCGAGTCCCTTGTTCAACGCGCGCAGTCCGAGATCGATGTCTGCCTTGGTCGCGACGAACGCGGTCGCGATGCGAATGCTGTTCGGCAGGAACGCGCCGACTGCGACCCCTTCCTCCCAGCAGATGCGCCCGACCACCTGGCTGGCCGGCGTTTCGCTGGTCTTGGCGTAAGTCGAGTAGCGGTCAACCTTGATGAAGGGCTCACGCGTCTCCTGATTGCGTACGAGTTCCAGCGCCCACATCAGGCCCCTGCCGGAGACCAAGCCGAGGCTGCGGTGTTTTCGCTGCAGTTCACGCAAGCCGTCACCCAGGTGCGCGCCGAGTTCACGCACTTGCCCGAGGATGTTTTCCTCGAGCATGGCTTCGATGTTCGCGCAGACGGCGGCCATCGCGAGCGGATGCGAGCCGAAGGTGCTCATGGTTTCAAAACGCCATTTGTCGAAGAAGGCGCTCAATTCCTTGGAGAGAATGACGGCGGAGGCGGGAAGCGCGGAGGATACGAGGCCTTTGGCCACCGCCATGATGTCGGGCGTCACGTGATAGACATCGTATCCGAACCATTCGCCGAGCCGCCCGAAGCCCGTCATGACCTCATCGTCGAGCCATAGCACCCCTAAGCGCGCGGTCATTTCGCGGATTTGCGGAAAGTACTCCGCCGGCGGATGGATCATGCCGGCGCCCTGCGCGGGCTCGGTGAGAAAACCTGCCACCGACTCGACGCCAATGGTGCGTATCAGGTGTTCGGTCGCGCGTACGCACGCGAGAGTGCCGCTCTTGTCCTTGCAGTTGGGGTAGGTGTGCCCGATGGGGCAGCGATAGCACTGCGGCGAAGGCGCGTAGTGGTAATTCGGCGAGGGCGAATCCGGTATATCTCGGATCGCAGGTTCGCCGTCGCCGGATGCCAGGCTCGAGCGGTAGCCACGCACGCCGTTGGCGCCGGTCAAGCCGTTGGTCCAGCCGTGATAATCGTAGCTGCGGGTGACGATGTGGCGCCGGCCCGTGTAGAGCTTCGCGAACTGGACCATGTTCTCCACCGCCTCGGTGCCGGTCGCGAGGAAGCGGATGCGTCCGGCCCAGCGGCCGACGCCCAAGTCTTCCATGATGAGTTTGGCCGCGCGCGAACGGTATTCGGTGGTCATTCCCTCCCACACATAGCCGAACTTCTCCGTCGCCTCGCGGATCGCCTGCTGGATGCGTGGATGCCGGTGTCCCATGTTGACGCAGACCAGCTGATTGGCGAAGTCGAAGATCCGCGTGCCGTCGGCGAGAGTGACATAGCAGCCGTCGGTGCTTTCAACCGGATTGCAACGATATTCTTCGGCCGTGGAGCAGACGTGGAAAACGTAGGCCTCGTCCCAACGGCGCACCTGCTCCCAATCGACGGCCTTTTTTTTTGCACCGGTAGGATTCACCGGGGTGATGACGGGTTCCAGGCTCGCTGACATGGCATCGGTCCCTTTTTTTGATGGTCCGCGTCGATTCTGGCACCTTCTGCGCCGGGACATGGATTGCAAGATCGGCCATACTGTTTGCAATACCGGCCACACGACTGCCAATGAACCGCAAGAGACGCACCAGTGTCTGGGAAAGCGACCCAGCGACGATCCGCGCGTTTTTTCTGTCGCCGTTCATCCAGGAATTGCAGCAAAGCCGCGGCGACTCCGACGGGTTCCTGAAGAAATACGGGTTTTCAACATCAAAGCCGGATCGACTCTATGACAGGGTGCCTCTGCGACAGTACGTCGCTCTGCTCGAGGCGCTAGCAAAGCGGCTCGATCGGCCGTTCCTGGGTCTGGAACTCGGTCAGAGATTCACGGTGGCGGATTTCGGCCCTTTTTATGCGCTATTCACGCTCGTTCCCGACGTGCGTTCGGCGCTGGGTCGCCTCGCGCAGTTCCAATCGACGTGGCAGACACATACCAGCATGGACGTTCTGCGCGGCAAGGAAACGACCATCTACCGCTACGGCGTTCAGGATCCGACGATCTGGCCGCGTCGGCAGGATGCGGAATTCGCGCTTGTGTCGATATGCAGCTTAATCCGGGATCTGACGACGCCGCGATGGACGCCGGTTCAAGTGGAGTTCGAACACGACTTGCGGGACCGACACGCCCGCCTGAGCCGCTATTTTCGCTGCCCAGTTGCCGGCGGGCGGCCGTCCAACCTCATGGTCATCGCCAATGACGACCTCGCCCGTCCGCTACGCTGGCGCATCGGTCCGCATGACGCCGCGATGTTGCCGATTCTCGAGCGCCACCTCATCGACCTGCTCGATACGCCGACCGCAGGCCACCAGAATCGCGCGCAGCATACGGCGTTGCTTGTCGCCCGGCGCCTCGGGCGTGCCAGCGTTGAAATCAATGACGTCGCCGCGGAGATGAACCTGTCAGGACGCAGCCTGCGCCGTCACCTGGAACAGGAGGGCACCTCGTATCGGGAGATCCTGAAGGGGCAGAGGCGCAGCAAGCTGGAGGCCATCCTTAAGGAGGGCGATGCGCCGTTGTCGATGCTGGCCGAAGCGCTGAGCTACTCGGATCGCGCGGTGCTGTCGCGGGCCTTTCGCTCGTGGACCGGTACTTCACTGCGGCGGTACTCCAAGCGCCGCGCACGTTAAGGCCGTTCAAATGTTCAACTCTCGTTCGAACACTTTCGGATTTTCCTGCCAACGAAGCAGCCACTACTGCGCCAGGTCGCCGGGATAGACGTCTTCGACGCCGTTCTGCAGCGCGGCGACGATGGCGACTGCCAACGCCATCGGCGTTCAACTTCGGCGGCGACAACGCCTGTATCCATTCATCGTCGATCGGGCCGGGGAATACGTTGATCACCCGCACGCCGCCGGGCGCCATCTCGGCACGCAGACATTGCGACAGGGAAAGAGCGGCCCGCCTTGGATGCGGAAAAAGTGCCGTGGGGCGGAAAATTGCTGAGGGCATAAATGGACAGAAGATTGACCCAGGCGGTCGAATTCGACGGTTCGCCGGCGGCGCGCGATCTCATCGCCGGTCCGAATTCCTGAGCGAGGCGCAGCAGGCCGAAGTAGTTGACGTCCATTTCCGCGCGAGCCGCCTAGACTCCGAGCTGAGCGGCGATCCCATAGGACGGTGAGGAAATCGCGATTCGGGCCCGCAATAACCGCGCGCTCAAATAGTGCGGTCGGTGTGTCGACCGTCTCGCTCATAAAATCCAGGCATTGCGATAGCGCATCATTGCGAACGATCTCCGGCCGGACAAACGCGCTGCGATACTAGTAGATTCACGTGACTTTGCAACTCAGTGGGTTCGGCGTGGGACAATATGCGCACCGTAGGTGATCTGCGACGGGCCATGCTATGGTTCGCGGCGCCGCATATTTTTATCACAGGGAGATGCCTCTGACGCGCGACGTTGAATTGCCTGCCGCCGGTGCCGGTGACCGTCTCGGCCGCGGCGTGCTGAACACGTCTGAACTCGTGTTCATGGTGATGGCTGCCGCCGCGCCCATGGCGGTGGTGGTGGCGCTGATGCCCATGGCATTTGCCTTCGGCAACGGGGTGGGCGTCCCCGGAACCTATGTTGGTGCGATGATTGCGATGCTGCTGTTTGCCGTGGGTTATGTTCAGATCATCCCTCACGTGCGCAACGCCGGCGCTTTCTACGCGTACGTCTCCGCGAGCTTCGGCCGCACGTGCGGGCTGGCCGCGGCGTACGTCGCGGCCATATCCTACTTTGCGCTGTGTTGCTCCACGCTGGGAGCGCTGGCCTTTTTCAGCGCAGAATTGTGCAAGCGAATCAGCGGCTTCAACATCCGCTGGGAGATCTGGGCCGCGCTCAGCATTGCGGCGGTTTCCTATCTCGCTTATCGGCGAATTACCCTCGCCGCAAAGGTATTGTCGATCGCATTGGGCGCGGAGATTTTGCTGCTGGGGATATTGGATGTGGCCATCGTCCATTACCGCGGCCTGGGCGAATTTACCGCACAGCCGTTCCGGCCCTTGGCGGTGTTCGCGCCCGGCTTTGGGATTGCGGCAATCTATGCGTTCAACGGCCTCATCGGCGTCGAGGGCACGGCCATCTACCAGGAGGAAGCACGGGATCGGACCCGAACCGTTCCCAGGGCGACGTATCTCTCCGTCATTGCGATCGGCAGTTTCTATGTGTTGACGAGTTGGTGCCTGGTCGTGGGCGTAGGTCCGGGCCGGGCAATCGACGGCGCCGCGCGCAGCGATCCCGGACATTTCGTGGTCGGGCAGATCACGAATTACCTGGGAAATTTGGGGGGCGATCTGCTGAGCTGGCTGGTGGTCACGAGTTCCTTCGCGGCCGTGCTCGCCTTGTTCAATAACGCCGCGCGCTATCTATACGCCTTGTCGCGCGACGGTGTGCTGCCGCCCGCGCTCGCGAAAACGCATGCACGTTATCAATCACCGTATGTGGCCTCCGGCGTGTTGACCCTGTTGCTCTCAGTCGTCATCGCATTTTCGTCCATTGCGGGCCTCGATCCCTTGCTCAATATTTCAACGGCGCTGGTGGGCGTGGGGTCAGTGGGCTTGATGGCGCTGTTGGCAACGACAGCGCTGGGAATCCCGGTGTTTTTCGCCAACCGCGGCGTGTGGGGCCTCCGCTGTACGGCCGCTCCTGCCGTCAGCGGCTGCGCGATCTTGATTGCGACGGTACTTGCGGTGCGCAACTATTCCGCGCTCACCGGCGTCGACTCGGCGGCGATCAACAACCTGCCGTTTGCGCTGCTGGGGATTGCCTTGATCGGAGGCATTCAGGCGCGCTGGCTGCTCAAGCACCGGCCGGCAACCTATCAACGGATCGGCTCCAACCGCGTCGAATAGAGACATGCATCCTCGGTGACTGCCGGCCGCTTGGCCGTTTTTGCAATGACTTTGGCCGATTTTGCAATACCGTTGTCAATCTGAGGAGTGGACACTTTGACTTCGCCGACGACGGACCGAAGGGGAGTTTCCTCGATGCAAACGCTGGAGAATGATCTGTCGACGCTGGGCGCCAAGAGCCGATCCTATCTGGGCGCGCGACATCGATTATTCATCGATGGTGAATTTGTCGACCCGGTCTCGGGCGGCCAGTTTTCCGTGATCGACCCGACCAGCGGTCTGGAGATTGCCAAGGCGCCGCAGGGTGAACGGGAAGACATCGATCGGGCTGTGGTGGCGGCACGCAGGGCATTCGAGGAGGGGCCTTGGCCGCGAATGAGTCCCACGGAAAGGGAAAGATGCATGCTGCGCCTGGCGGATTTGCTCGAAGCGAATGCGACGGAATTCTCCGAAATTGAAAGTGTCAACAGCGGACGAACACTGACG
This sequence comes from Gammaproteobacteria bacterium, assembly GCA_043742845.1. Lineage (GTDB taxonomy): Bacteria > Pseudomonadota > Gammaproteobacteria > Steroidobacterales > Steroidobacteraceae > Bog-1198. The sequence goes on along the minus strand of JAYTXS010000276.1, from coordinate 6,420 downwards.
TCCACGCGACTGTTCGACGTGAACCTGTCAGTCGACTACTTGCGCTACATGGCGGGCTGGGCGACCAAGATTCACGGACAGACCATCCAGCCCTCCGTCCCGTATGTCCCGGGCGGAAATTTCTTCGCCATGACGTTGCGTGAACCCGTCGGGGTCGTCGGCGCCATCACCCCCTGGAACGTGCCGTTGGGTCAGGCCATTTGGAAGATTGCCCCCGCGCTGGCGACGGGTTGCACCCTGGTACTCAAGCCCGCGGAACAGACGCCGCTCACGGCTTTGCGGTTCGCGCAACTGATCGCTGCGGCCGGCGTGCCGAAAGGAGTGGTGAACGTAGTGACCGGCTTTGGCGAGACCGCGGGCGATGCGCTGGTGCGGCACTCGGGCGTAGACAAAGTCAGCTTTACGGGCTCGACACCGGTAGGCCGCAAAATCGGCGAGATTGCGGCGAGCCAAATGAAAAGATATACGCTCGAGCTCGGCGGCAAGTCGCCCATGGTGGTGCTGGAAGATGCGGATGTGGAGTCGGCCATCATCGGCACCTCCATCGGGATATTTGCGAACCACGGGCAGAACTGCTGCGCGGGGTCGCGGCTCTTCGTTCATGAAAGTCTCTACGACGAGGTGACTCGGGGCATCGCGAAAATTGCTTCCGCCATTCGCCTAGGTTCGCCGCTGGCGGCGTCGACGGAAATGGGACCGCTCGTGTCGGCTGAACAACAGAAACGAGTGCTTTCCTACATTGATTCGGGCAAGTCGGAGGGCGCCGAGGTTCTGACCGGCGGACACGCGCCCCGGGTCAAGGGAGCGTACGTCGTGCCCACTGTGATGTGCGGCGTGGCGCCGCACATGCGCATCATGCGCGAAGAGATCTTCGGGCCGGTTCTCGCCGCGAGCAAATTCACCGACATCGTGGACGTTCTGAAGCGGGCCAATGACACTGAATTCGGATTGGGAGCCAGCGTTTGGACGCGCGATTTGGCGAAGGCACACTGGTTCATCCGGCACTTTCGAGCCGGCACCGTCTGGGTCAACACCCACGGGGTGCTGGATCTGGCCGTGCCATTCGGAGGGGTCAAACAATCGGGCATCGGTCACGAATTGGGCGAAGAGGCCATCAAGCAGCACACGCACCTCAAGTCCGCGATTTTATCGCTTCCACCGCGTTGATCACGCGGCCTCGCGACTCTGTGGGTGACGAGACCCATAACCCGGCTCGATCGTTGGATCCCTTATGGCAACCGCTGATCCTGGCGGGAACGACGCTCCCCAATCGAGTCATGATGGGTGCCATGACTTTGCAATACGGCACTCGGGGCCTGGTTTCGGACCGGCATCTAGCGTTTTACCGCGAGCGGGCGGTGGGTGGGGTCGGACTGATGTTGAGCGAGCAGCTGTGCGCCACACCGCTCTGCGAGAGTCCGTTCAGTTCGGCGCTGCGAGCCTATGATCCTGCGCAGGTGGATGCCTTTGCGCGCATTGCGCAGCTGCTGCAGCCATTTCAGACCCAATTCTTCGCGCAGTTGTTCGCGGCGGGCGCCGCCGGCAGGAGCACTCCGGGTGCGGGTCCCTGGCAGGCCGTCCGGGGGCCTTCACGCATCGCAGCTCCCGGCGGCGATGTCCCTGTGCCGGTGACGCGAGATGAGATCAAGCTGATTGCGCGGGATTTTGCGCGCTCCGCGCGCAACGTTGTCGATGGCGGGCTGCACGGAATCGAGGTGCATGGAGCGCACGGCTGGTTGATCGGTCAATTCTTGAGTCCCTTCTATAATCGCCGTGACGACGAGTATGGTGGAACGGTGGACAACCGATGCCGATTTGCAATCGAGGTGGGAGCGGCAATTCGCGCCGAGATCGGACCCGAGTTTCCGCTCGGGCTTGCGCTCAGCTACGACGAACTCATGGGCGAGGCAGGCATCACGCCGCGGGACACCCTGGCTCAACTCGACGTGTTCAAGTCGAGCGGTGTGTTCGATTTCTTCGATCTATCCATCGGCTCGTCCCATCATCAGCACCATACGATTGCATCGATGAGCGTGCCCCAGGGTTTTTCCCTGCCATTCGGGGCGGCGGCAAAACGCAGTCTCGGTACTTCCGCAGCGGTGTTCATTTGCGGCCGCATCGTCGACCCATACATGGCGGCCAGGGCCATCGTGGAGGGACAGGCCGACGTGGTCGGGATGACCCGAGCCCACCTCGCGGATCCGCACATCGTGCTCAAAAGCCAGGGCCGCGGCGGCCGCCGCGCCATTACACACTGCATCGGCGTGAACGCCTGCGTGCGCCGGGCGTTGGCGGATGAACCTGTCGCGTGCGCGCTTAATCCAGTCGCAGGCCGCGAGGGCGTGTGGGCCACGCCGGCGCCGGTCAAATCTACATTGGCCACGCGAGGGCGCCGAATTACAGTCGTGGGTGCGGGTCCCGCGGGGCTGCGGTTTACGATGACTGCCGCAGAGGCGGGCCACCAGGTCACTCTTCACGAACGCAGCCACCAGCCGGGAGGACATTTGGCGCTGCTTGCCGCATTGCCGACGCGACAGGAGTGGTTGACGGCCGTCATGGACATGGTGAGTGCGATTGGCGCGGCAGGCGGCAGAATCCTATTCCATCACGACGTGACCGCGAGCGAACTCCTTGCTGAGGGCTCCGACGCCATCGTCGTTGCGACGGGCTCGGTGTGGACCGGCCCGGCAGCACTGCTGCCGCGTGACACGGCGGCGTTAATTTCGCCTTTTGATGCGGCGGTGGCCGACGCGACGCGGCACCCACGATCGCGACGCGGTGAACGGGTGATGATCGTGGATGGTACCGCGGGCTATGCGCCCTTGGCCCTTGCCGATTTGTTGACGAGTCAGGGCGCGGAAGTGGTGTTGGTCACGGCACATGCGGCATTGGGCGCGCGGGCATTTTCCGAACTGGAGCTGCAGCACGTCATGCCGAGGCTTGTGGAACACGGCGTTCAGATATTTGTGGCGCATGAGATCGCCGGTTGGAGCGGCAGCACCATCACGCTGCAAAGCATTTGGGGCGGACCGAAGCACTTGCAAACGGGCATCAGCGAAGTCGTGCTTGCGCTTCAGCGAATGCCGGTGGACGGACTATATCGGGAGTTGCAATCCGTCCGCTCGGAGGTGCATTGCATCGGAGATGCCGCATCGCCGCGCGAGGTGGAAGCGGTGATTTACGAGGCCGAAGCCCTTGCGCGTTCCATTTGACAACATCGAGACAGGAGATTGAACATTACAGAATCTTCGAAACCCAAGGCGATCCGAATCTGGTATCAGAGTTACGTCGACTATGAGAATGGCAAGACTTATTGGGACCGCTTGCGAGCCCATCTGGCGGAGGTGGCCGACCCCGGAACCGTCATCGATGTCAAAGGCATCACACCCCATGACTCCTATGCGCACGCCATCGTCGAGCACCGCTGTTCGAGAGAGGTCATTTGCAATGCCATCCTCGCGCAGGAGCAGGGCTATGACGCATTCGTGATCGGACATTTTCAGGATGCCGGACTTTACGAAGCGCGTTCGGTGGTCGACATCCCCGTTCTCGCGCTGGGCGAGTCATCGATGCTCTACAGCTGCATGCTGGGTCAGCGAAGCGGCATCGTCACGATCAACCCGCGGTATATCCCCTGGTTTCGTCATCAGATTCGAAAATATGGGTTGGAGGAGCGAGTGACGGGCGTACATGCCATGACGTTCGAACCTGGGCAGATATTGGCGGCCTACGAACGGGATGAGCTCGCCGACGAGGTCAGAGCACTGTTCGACTCGAACGCGCGGGCGTTGGTGGCGCAGGGCGCGGACGTGCTGATTCCGGGCGGCGGCATTCCCATGCTGTTGTTTTCACGTCTGCGAAGTCACGCGGTAGACGGCGCGCCCGTCATCAACGGCATCCCCATCGTGATCAAGCTCGCGGAAGCCGCCGTCAGGCTCGCCCGCCTCAATGGCCTCGGCGTCAGCAGGGCGTCTGAATTCGCAAAGCCACCGGCCGCAATCATCGAAGAATATCGCACGCACCCGAAGGGGCTGTGAGCGGCCCCAGAGGCAAATCGATGTCCGGTGAGGGTTCCAGCGTGCACGAGGCGTTCGAGGACACGAGGCGCCAGTGGGGCGATCGGCCTTTTGTACACATCCCAGCCCAGTGTGCAGGAGGCCCGGTCGATTTGACGTATGAACAAGCCGGCGCGGCGGTCGAACGGTCCATCGATGGGTATGCCCACGCAGGGTACGGCCGCGGCCACCACGTCGGCCTGCTGCTCGACAACCGGGTTGAATTCTTCGTGCACTTCCTTGCGCTTAATGCCATCGGCGCGACAGTCATTCCGCTGAGTTCCGAGTTGGCCCCCGAGGAGGCCGCATTTTTACTGAAGTTTGCGGACATCGATCTGTTGGTGCACCTTCCCGAGCGGCATCAGTTTGCCGAGCAAGCGGCAGACCGAATCGAGAGAATCGCGCTGACGACGCCCGCGTCGGTGGGTGCTGGAGAGGCGCCTGCGGCGGCGCGCGCGCGGCCCTGTGTATCGGGGCAAGCAGCAATCGTTTTCACGTCGGGAAGCACCGGTCAACCCAAGGGGTGCGTGCTGTCGAACGAATACTTTCTCGCATTCGGAAATTGGTATAGAACCCTGGGGGGGCGATGCGCGCTGAACACCGGCACGGAACGGCTCATCACGCCTCTGCCGCTGCATCATGTGAATGCGCTGGCCTTCTCAAGCATGGGAATGATATTGACCGGCGGGTGCATCATCCAGCTCGACCGCTTCAAATCGTCGAATTGGTGGCCGGTAGTCGCCGAGTCGCGCGCCACGGTCATGCACTATCTTGGGGTGATGCCGGCGATGCTTCTGCAATTGCCGATCTACGCCGCTGAGCGCCGCCATTCGGTCAGATTCGGCTTCGGCGGTGGAGTGCGCAAGGTGCATCACACGGCGTTTGAGGATCGGTTCGGCATTCCCCTCATCGAAGCGTGGGCGATGACGGAGACCGGTGGCGCCGGCACGATTTCAACGCACACCGGCGCCAGGCATGTCGGCAGCGGCTGCATTGGGCAGCCATCGCCGCAATTTTCCGAAGCGCGGGTCATCGATGAACACAACCAGGGGCTGCCCGTCGACGGCGTTGGAGAATTGGTCGTCAGGGCCACCGGTAGCGCTCCGCGCAAAGGATTCTTTTCAGGGTATTACAAGGACCCTGCAGCCACCGACGCCGCATGGGAGGGAGGCTGGCTGCATACCGGCGACCTGGCTAGGCGCGGGTTGGACGGCGCGTTCTTTTTCGTTGGCAGGCGCAAGCAAATGATCCGGCGAAGCGGAGAGAACATTTCGGCGGCCGAAGTGGAGGCGGTGTTGAGCGCCGACACGCGCATCAAACAAGTAGCGGTGGTGCCGGTTCCGGATGAGATGCGGGAAGAAGAGGTGTTTGCGTGCATCGTCGTGGAGGCGGGGATACACCCGAGCCATGCGGTGGCGAAAGCCATCTTTTCGGCAGCGGCCGATCGGCTCTCTTATTACAAATTGCCTGGATATATCGCGTTCGTCGCGGCGTTGCCCGTGACGGCTACTCAGAAACCTCGGTACGCGAGCATTGGGGAATTGGCGAAGTCGCTGCTGGCTGCGGGCAGCGACTGCTTATTCGATGTTCGGCGGGCGAAGCGACCGCGGGGGCTGTCATAGATCGGACGCGACACCATATCCGGACATCCAGATAGAGCTCAGAAAAAAATCGTCGGGCGAGTCGGCGGGCTCTAAGTTCATCTACATTGCCAAACAACACCGGGACGCAGCTTATGAGGGGCACTATCACTTCCTTGGCGCTGTATTTGGAGCGCACGTTGGGCATCGCCGCAGCCGCCGGGTTGCTCTTCGCCAGCGCCGACGCCGACGCCAAGCGGGTCAATGTCGTCACCTATCACAACGACGCGCTACGCGCCGGCTGGAATTCTGGCGAGAGTTCCTTAAGTTCGAGCGTGGTCGGCGGGTTCACGTTCGGGCTACTGCACCAAGTCGAATGGACGATCAGGTCGATGCGCAGCCGCTCCTGGTCACGGGAGTGACCATAGGGGGAATCAAGCACGACGTTGTGTATGTGGCTACCGAGGGCAACACGGTCTATGCGATCGATGCCGCATCGGGCGGGATCCTGTTGCAGGTCAATCTCGGCACACCGGTGTCAATCTCGCAGCTGCCGGGCGGCTGCAACAACAACGGCAATAATGTGGGAATCAACTCCACGCCCGTGATCGATTTTTCATCCAAGACCCTCTATGTGATCGCCTACGTGAGTGTTGCGGGCCATCAGACCTTCCTGGTGCACGCCCTCGACCTGAGCACGCTGACCAACAAGGTACCGCCGGTCGTGGTGTCCGCCTCGCGCACCCTCTCCGACGGCGCGACGGTCTATGACTTCACCGCGGGCG
>JAYTXS010000275.1:0-7750 GCA_043742845.1 Gammaproteobacteria bacterium | reverse complement strand
CCCAATGCGAAAAACGCCGCTCACTCGCAAATCGGCGGCGGCTCCGTTAACGCTAGTTTTGATCAAACCGTACCGATTGAACTCTGCCGCCGCCTCGCTCAGCGTGGCATTGTCGAAAATCAAAAGTCCGCGCTGCCACGCAGTCACTTTGTCTATCGACGGCGAGTCTAAGGTGCCCCGCGCATCGCCGGTGTAACGCAGCCTTTCACCATGGTTCAAAATTCTCAAGCCGGGATCTCGCGCCACAGTGCGGGCAGCGTCGGCGGCAATGCGGGGTTCGGGTTCGGGCTGAGATTCCACTCCGGCGCGGGAATCGCCCGGCAGCAAATCTGGCCCACCCATTGGCTCTACTGCCACGCGTCCTTCTACCAAGGTCACCGAGAATGTCGAGCCCTGATCTTCACGGCGAACTAGGAATGAAGTACCCAACGCGATCACTTTGCGATTTCCCGCGATGACAATGAAGGGTCTCGACGGCTGTTTGGCCACATGGAAGAACGCCTCGCCGCGGCCCAAAGTCACCCTGCGCAGCCTATCGTCGTACTGCAGCCGCAACTGCGTATTTGCGTTGAGTGTCACTTGCGTCCCGTCGGCCAGATCCACGGTGCGTTGCTCGCCAGGGCCGGTCGCGAGCACGCGATCCCGCATGTAGTACGCCGCACCAATGAGTAGTCCGCACAGCACCGCGCCACCGGCGATTACCGGTCCCACCATCCGTGTGCCCGACCGGTTTCTAGCCGCATCCAGTGTCCGCTGCGGAATGTGCGCCGGCAAATCTCCGCTTCTCTGCCATGCCTCTGTGGCCTGCTCGAACGCAGCCGCGTGCCGGGGATCTTCCGCGATCCACCGTCGCACCTTCTCCTCGACACTGGCATTGCGGTCCGGCCCGTGCAACTCCGTCACCCACAGCGCCGCCTGCACTCGGATGCGTCGTGGCGCAATACTATTCAGTGGTGCGCTTGGCCGTTCCATGCGCTTCACAGTCTCCCTGCTCCATCAGGGCCAGCAGCGCACGCGCGATATGCCGCTTGATCGTCATATGCGAAATCCCCAGGTGCTGCGCGATCTCCATGTAGCTATACCCGGCTCGATGCGCGAAGTAAATGTCCCGCGTCCGCCGACTCACTGCGTCGAGGACCGCGCTCACGTCCCGCAAACGTTGCTCGGCCTCCAGGGTCTGCTCCGGGGTCGCAACCATGTCAGCCAGGGCGGCGTGTGAATGCAATGTCTCCACAGCCTGCGCCGCACCCAGTTCCACTCTCTGCCGACGGTACTGGTCGATAGACAAATTGCGAACGGCATGTCGCAGGAACGCCTCCTCGTTGGTCACGACCACGGCCTGGCCATAGACGTGAAGCCGCAGCATTGCCTCCTGGATAAGGTCCTCCGCGTCCTCACGAGATCGTCCCTTGCGCCGCAGAAAGCTCAGCAAGCGCAGGAAATGCGCGGGCCGCCTGATCATTGGTCGCTCTCGGGCTGCGGCGGCAGACGGACCGCCTTGCCGATGACTTCTTGGCGCTGGATACGGACGTCGCTCGGCGCCTTGAAACCGATTCTTACTTCGGCGCCACGAATCTTCAGCACCGTGACGCTGATGCAATCCCCAATCAACAAGGATTGCGATGGTTGTCGGGTGAATATGCGCATGGCTCCTTGCCCCCGCTGATGATGTCGATTCCTCAGGATCGCGCTCATCAACATTATAGTGTCTATGTGCGGACATGTTCAACGCACGAGTTGAGGCGACGCTGCTGGACTGACACCGCAGCCGCTCTAACTTATTGTTTTACGAGACTTTTCGACATTATAATGTCTAGACACTATCGTGTCAGAAGCGCCAGTCTTACGGGTGCCGCGCGCAAGCTCCATCCTTCGAAGTCTCGGTGAAGAAATTCGGGAGCGCCGCAAGCAGCGCAACCTCACTCAGGAAGTCCTGGCCCAGCAAGCGGGTGTCCACACCAACGTCGTGGGACGCCTGGAACGAGGCATTTACAACCCGACAGTACTCATACTCCTGGCGATCGCCACGAAGCTCAACACGACCCTGTGCGATTTGTTCGCCGGCGCCGCCAAACGTCAATAGCGGTATCTGTCAACAGCCGCCGCTTCTTGTTGCCGCGTTCGCCTGTCCGCTACACGTAGTGCCAATACGCCGCCAGCACACTGGTCATCTGGGAAAGCTTCGCGGCAATACCGGACAGCCGCGATTCCTCCAAACCCAGAATATCAACTTGAATGTGCAGCAGTTCGTTGATCCCAAATTCCGCGACTATGCGGCGGGGCAAGACATTCAAATTCTGAAATCGCTCCAGCACGCGTGCGAGCGCGCCAGGATCCGCTTCAGCGGTGACCTGCAGGCGCAACAACGCTCTTGTGCTTTGAAAGGCATTTTCGACACTCATGAACAGCTACCCTCGCATTCAATTCTGGAACAACAAACGCACCCAAGCCCCGGCTTTCCACGAAAGCCGGGCGGCTAATGCGCTCGATGTTCTGTATGAATTTGTTCATGTGTCGAGAATCAATATATCCGATAAAGCCGCGCACTTACACAACCCTTGCACGCGCGCGACGCGAATCACCCCATCCATGATTGACTCACTATAAGGCTACAGTCTCGTACTCAAGGTTGCCTTTCTCAAACCTCCCAACAGTATCAGCTGCCGACTAGCTATTTATCCTACGGCAGCGCCGTGGCGCGTCAATCGGCAAAAATTGCGCGTAATCATAGATTCTGCCAATTGCTGAGGCTGATCGGCCTGCAATATTCGCTCCAGAATTTCCGGTATTTCGTAAATTGCACGGTTGTGTATGCGCGCGACCGCCCGGCGATAATCGCTCATTCGAGCATTCAACTTCGACACTGCACCGCGAACCCCGACAAACGAATCAAGGACGAGACCGGCGTTGTTCTCCTCCACCCAATCGGCGTTGTAGCGCTCCTGCGGCATGGTCCAGGCATTACGCACAACGATGACCGGCAACTGTTGTTGAATGGCTTCGCTGATGCTGCCTGGACCAGGCTTGCCGATGAAGAAGTCACTGAGCTGCATGAAGTAGCGGATCTGTGCGCAGAACCCGATCACCGCTCGCGGCGCGCCCGCGGTCATGGCACGCAATTCATCGGCCAACGCAGAGTTATGGCCACAAACCAGAATCAACTGCGTATCGTCGAGGCGTTTCGCAATGCGCCGCATCGCCTTCGATCCATGTCCGCCGAACATGACGATTCCCGTCGGCCGATCCGGATCGAGTTGCAGCTTGACCCTTTCGGCGCGCCGGTCAATGGCCAGGTCCCGGTAGAAATCCGGCCGGATGATCATGCCGGAAGTGGCATGAATATGAGGCTCATCGTAGCCGGCCGCTCGAGCCTGGCCTACCGCCTTGGCCGTCCCGCAGATCAGATGCTGCGCCTGGTGTTGTTCAATCCAAAAGTGCGGCGGCGAATCCGCGAAATCCGTGAGGATGGTCACATAGGGTACGCCGGGCCGTGCGCCACTCAGCGCCTGATACATGGCGCGATTGAAGTTCGGCACCAGCGACACCACCATGTCGGGCCTCGACTTCTGCCAATATTGCTGCAAATGGGTGGTCAGGGATTTGTGGCCCAGTCGAATCAGGGCCTGCAGCACTTTGAGTTCTTGGCCCAAACCTAGAGTCCAGCCACGCGCCAAGCGCGCATTGTAGTAATTTTCCGGTTTCATCCCGGTGGTTTTGCCGAACACGTCGCGGGGATCGAGCACTTCGAATAAATTAACCAGCCTGACGGACCACGGGAGGGAGAGTTCGCGGATCACTGCGTCGAGCGCCAGAGCCGCGGAGCGATGGCCACCGCCGGCATTGAAATACACGAGATCAATGGACTTCATTTGCGCGAAGATTGTGCGTACAAAGTGTTACTAAACTATGAATTCGCCCTCCGGGCGGCGTCTAAGTCAAGGTGGGGTTCCGAATGACGGTTTGTCGATTGAAAGTTTTGCGCACCTTCCGATGTGCCTGGCTACCTGCCGCGTTCCTGCTTGCGGGAGCCGCTATGTCCGCATCGCCACCGCCCGCGATCTCCGCGGCAACGCCCCGAGGAATGCCCCAAGCGGTGCCCGTGGCAACCGCCGCCAATGCGGCCCATCTCAGCCACGGCCGTTTTCGCGATTTCTTGGTTTACAGGCCCGCAAGCACCCCAAGCAGCTTCGTGCTGATGTTATCCGGCGAGGAAGGCTGGACCCCCACTGCCGACGCGACCGCGCGGCAACTCGCACTTGACGGCGCGATGGTGGCCGGCATCGATTGGGCAAAATTCAAGGCCAACCTCGAGGCCGACGCGGATCAATGCGTGTTCCCGGACGGGGACTTGGAGAACTTAAGTCATTTCGTGCAGGCTTACTTTCGTAACCCAACCTATCTCGCACCGGTGCTGGTCGGAATCTCCTCCGGAGCCGCCATGGCGTATGCCACGCTTGCGCAAGCTCCGCGCAACACCTTTGCGGGCGCTGTGACCTTGGGCTTTTGCCCAGGCTTCAATTTGCAGAAACCTCTGTGCCGTGGCTCGGGTTTCGAATTCGCTCGCAGCACTCACGCTCGTGGCGTTGACCTTCTGCCCACCAAGAATCTCGCCAATCCGTGGCTCGCCCTACAGGGCGCCGACGACCGTCAATGTCCGGTGGCCGAGGCACAGCATTTCGTGTCGCAAATTCACGGCGCGGCGAGCGTGACCCTACCGCACGTGGGCCAGGACTTCACGTCGTTGCCCGGCTGGATGCCGCAATTCCTGGCGGGATACCGCAAGCTTGCGGCGCAAAATCCAACACGAGCGCCGCCGCCCGCAGGATTGAGCGATTTGCCCATCATCGAAGTTCCCGCGCAGGCACTACCGCAGCTTGGCGGGGCACGGTCAGATGCCTTTGCCATCGTCATGTCCGGAGATGGCGGCTGGGCAGGCCTCGACCAGGACGTTGCGGCCGCACTAAGCGCAACCGGCATTCCGGTGGTCGGTTTGGATTCATTACGCTACTTCTGGACCGCGCGGACACCGGACGGTCTGGCAGCGGATACCGATCGTATGATTCGCTACTACTTGGCGCACTACGGTAAGCAGCGCGTATTGCTCATCGGCTATTCGCAGGGTGCCGATGTGCTGCCGTTCGCGGTCAACCGCCTGCCCGCGCCCACTCGCGCTCGAGTCGCATTGACCGCTGTGATGGGAATGTCAGAGCACGCGTTGTTCGAGTTCCATCTGAGCAGCTGGATCGCGGACAGCGATGCGGGGCCGGCGACGCTACCGGAAATCGACCGCATCAGCGGCGCGCCGGTGCTGTGCGTCTACGGAGCGGACGAGAGCGACTCGTTGTGCCCGAAGCTTGACCCTAAGAAATTTACCATCGTCAAATTGAAAGGCGGCCACCATTTCGATGGTGACTACGCCAATCTGGCACGGCAGATTCTCGCCGCGGCCAATCCGTAAGCCAATCTTAATTCGGGCCGCTCAGACCATCATCGACCGTCCTATTCTCGGATTTGAGCGTGAGCCCCGCCGTTTTGGCGACCATCTCCAGCAATGCACCGAAATCGACATCCTGGTAGCCGCTGCCGATCATGGATTGCACGAGTTCTCGCGTGAGCGCCGTCAAAGGCTGCGGCACGCCCAATTGGCGCCCGGCCTCAAGCCCGAGATCGAGGTCCTTGCGTAGCAAATACGGCGTGAAAGTCGGTGTCCAATCGAGATTGACGAAGGCCGGCGATTTATACTTCGTGAACAACGAGCCCATCACACTCTTGTTGATGAAATCGAGAAAAGCGTGCCGCGGCACTCCGCCCTTTTCGGCGAGCACGGTGATCTCGGCCAACGACTGGGTCACAACACCCAATAGAATGTTGTGGCAGATCTTGACCATGCGCGCCAATTCGCCGTCACCGACGTAGGAGACGCCGCGGCCAAGCAGGGCCAAGAACGGCTCGGCAATCTTGAAGTGCGCTTGCGGGCCCGACGCGACGACCGACAGCAAGCCCGCCTTGACGACTTTTGCATTGCCCGATACGGGCGCCGCCAACATCGCCACTCCGCGAGCCGCCGCGGCCACGCGCACCGCGGCCGAGGCCTCCGTCGACACGCTCGAACAATCGATCAAGAGTTTCGGCGCATGATCCTTGCGCGACAACACACCGCTGCTCCCGGTCACCACCTCAAGAAGATCGTCGGGACCCGACACCATCGTGAAGACGATGTCGCGATCGGCCAGATCCGCAGGCGAGTCAACCACCGTCGCCCCGAGCTTCGCCAAAGGCTCTGCTTTGGAACGAGTGCGATTGTAGACCGCCACGTTGCAGCCATGCTTGAGGAGCCTGGAGGCCATCGCATAACCCATGCGACCGGTGCCGATCCAACCCAGCCTGAATTCCTTAAGATTCACCGTCGTCATCCTAATTTCCCTCACAAAACTCTCTAAATCGTGCAAACGTTTGCACATTTATACCGTTTCATGCAGTAAAATACAATAGGAAAGCAGAGCCGCCGCCCTGCTACTTGCGAAGTTCTGCCGTCGATCCTCGGATCACGAGCAGAGGCTCGAGCTGCAAGGAAGGAACATCGATCTTTGGGTCGCGCATCATTCGCAGCAGCAGCAAGCTGCTTTGCACTCCGATCTGATCGTGGGGAATTCGCAAGGTCGTCAGCGGTGGATTGAAACGATCCGCGAACGGCATGTCGTTATATCCTGTAATGGAAATGTCTTTGGGACAGGTGAGTCCCGCGTCGGCCAGCGCGTCGTAACAGCCGAGCGCTAACATGTCGTTCGCGGCAACGATGGCCGTAAACGATCGATTGGCTGTTCCAAGCAGCTCACGGGCCGCAACAGCACCGGCCTCTACCGTGAAAGACGGGCAATCGATGACCAGCTTTTCCCGCGCGGTTAGACGGTAGGCTTTGAGCGCCTCGAAAAATCCCGCCCGCCGACCCACGGCCGTCGACGTGTTGAGCGGCCCCCCGACATAGGCCAATTTGCGATGTCCGAGTTGCAGCAAATGATCGACGGCCAGATGAATGCCGTGGACATCGTTCGTCACGACGCTGGTCACAGCACTGTCGAGGACCGTGCGGTTCACGAGAACGAAGGGAATATTCTGCTCCTGGCATTTCGCAACGATGTCGTCTCGAAGCCATGCCGTCGCGAGGATCAGCCCATCGACCTGCCGAGCCCGCAAGGACGCCAGAATGGCGGCTTCCGTTTGCCGATTATTGTCGGAATCTGCCAGGATCGTCACGTATCCCTCTTTTCCCAGAGTGCGCTCGACCGCGCGCACGATCGGAGGAAAAAGCGGATTCGTCAGATCTGGAACGATGACACCGACCGTAAACGAGCGGCGCGTCTTCAGACCGACGGCTAACGGGTTGCGCGTGTAGCTGAGATCATTGGCGATTTTGAGGATGCGAGTCGCCACCTCATGCGACAACCGGGTCCGCGTTTTTGGATTGAGCGCTCGCGATACGGTCGAGACGTGCACCCCGGCCCGCTGTGCGATCAGCCTGATGCCGGTCAGTGGTTTGGTCATGACACAGATTCGCCGAACCGATAGACGGCGCCGCCGCTAACGGCTACCGCGTTTCCGGCAGCACCGGCGACGGATCCTGGTCAGGACCCGCCTTGAGGCGAGCATTGAGGGTCGCAATATCCAAGTCCTTTTCCCAAGCGGCGATGGCGATGGCCGCGATACCATTGCCGATGAAATTGGTCAGGCCGCGGCCGCGTTGCATGAACGG
>JAYTXS010000274.1:0-5630 GCA_043742845.1 Gammaproteobacteria bacterium | reverse complement strand
CATGACAAGCCACCAGAATTTGCTGAAGGGTCCGGACTCGGATTTCAGTTTCGGCGTTCGCGAATTGCGCCAGGCGAAGTCGGCGCAGGACCTCGGCGTGGACTCTGCGCCGCTCAAGGCGACGCTCGAGAACCACGGCGTCGATCCGTACAACACGTCGGGCAGCTTCGACCGCAAGAAGAATTGGGCCAGCATCGGTAGGCGCTAGCCAAGCCTCAAGGCTCTCCCGCGCGATCGCGGCTTACCCGATACTCGCTATTCGCATACCAGCGCGGAAAACGCCGCGTGCGAGCGACGCGATAGCCGACGTCGTAGTACAGATCAAGATCCTGGACGGCGCCGCGCATGTCCCAGCCGGCAGAATATTGATCGCTCGGCCGGTGGTAACGGTGCGACATGTAATCGTCGAACTGCGTGCGGCCCCAAGCCGGCCCACGCGCCGCATCGTCCAGGCCGCCCTTCGCGTACAGCGCAGGCACGCCGGCCGTGGCGAAAGTGAAATTATCGGACCGAAAATATAGGCCCTGCCCGAGATAGGGTTCCGGCGTCACTTCGCGGCCCTGCAGCAGTGCCGACGCGCGCGCGTACTCCTCCAGATCGGTGTTGCCGGAGCCGTAAAGGGTCACATCCCGCGTCGGTCCGCCGCCGTGCAAGGTATCCAAATTGAGCACCGCCGCGGTATCGCGCAAGGGCAGCACCGGATTCTCGACGTAGTACCGAGACCCCAACAAGCCGAAGTCGCCGCCGGTCAGCGCCAAAAAGACGATGCTCCGATCAGCCACGGGCTTGGTGCGAACGAAAGACTGCGCCACGGTGATCAACCCGGCCACCCCGGATGCGTTGTCGAGCGCGCCGTTGAAGATGTTGTGTCCGGAGCGCCCCGGATCGCGGCCCAGGTGATCCCAATGCGCGGTGTACACCAGGTACTCGCGGCGGCGCTTTGCGCCGGGCCAAATGGCGATGATGTTCGGCGAACTGAACTGACGGACGCTGTTGTGCAATGTGGCATCGACACGCAGATGTATTGCGGTGGCCTTGAATCCGGTATGCGCCGCCGCCGCCGACAAGGCGGTGAAATCGAGGCCGGCGGCCGTGAACAGCGTGCGAGCAGCGTCTCCCTGTATCCAGCCCTCGACAGCAGGGCGCTCGGCGGCGCCGGCCGCCACCAGATCCAGCTGCGCTCCGGCCCAGGTGTTCTGAACCACATCCCAATCGTAACCAAGCGCACCGGCGTCGTGCACCAGGAGCACCCCGGCAGCACCTTGCCGGGCGGCTTCTTGGATTTTGTATGACCAGCGCCCGTAATAAGTCATGGCGCCGCCCTTGAACACCTTAGGGTCTTTAGTGGCGTATCCCGGGTCGTTGACCAGCACCAGGACGGTCTTGCCGTGCACATCGACGTCGGCGTAATCGTTCCAAGCGTACTGCGGCGCGACGATGCCGAAGCCGACGAACACCAACTCGCTCTGACGAAGTTCGGCCAGCGGCAGGCCGCGCTTGCTCCATATCAGCATGCCCTTGCCGTAGGACAACTGCGTCGGCGCCCCGCCATTGGGTACGGCGAAGGACAGCGACGCATCCGCCCCGGTGGTGCTCTCGAGCATCGGCACCTGCTGCAAAAAGCTGTCCCCGTTGCCGGGTTTCAGGCCGAGCTTGCGGAATTGCTCGATGACATAGGCAACGGTCTTTTCCTCGCCAGGCGTGCCGGGCTTGCGGCCCTCGAACTCATCGGACGCCAGTACCCGCAAATGCTCGCGAAATGCCGTCTCGTCGATATCCGTGGCAGGCGGCGGCACCTTAGGCGTGGTCGAACAAGCAGCCAGCAGCACGCCGAGCGGCGCCAAAACACTCCAACGAGCCTGAATTCGCATGCTTTCGCCCACTCCTCGATCAGTTGCCGCGCGGCCAATACAGCAACACTACGCAGCCCAGGCAGGCGGCGCTCGCCAAATGTGCCCAGCCGCGCCACGGACGAGCCTTTATCTGTCCTAGGAAACTCCCCGCGCTAGCGGCGGTCATAAGCGCGAAGGCCGCCAAACTTCCGACGAGTTGCGGCATTTCGCGTTTAAGCTCGGGATGTTCGCCGGCCAGTACGGCAAACACGATGAGCACGGCGCCGAGCCCGAAGGTAATCGAAGCCGCGGACCCAAGAATGATGCCGATCAGAACCGTGAACGGACGCATACCTTAGGGCTCATATACACTTGCTAGCGGGCACGGGCTTCTCTAGCCTTGACGGGAATCGAAGTTTACAGGAGAACGGCTACGGTGATGACTAATAGGCCTGAGGCGAATCGTTCGCGCTGGATAACCGGCATCGCGGTCTGCGCGAGTGCAGTCGGACTCGCCTTCCTCTTGGGCGCGGCGATGACGCCCTCGCCGGCCGTGCCGGCAGCAACCGCAGCGCTCGCCCCCACCGAGCAGGAAAACTATGTCGCGCGCCGGGTCGCCGACATCATCGCCCGTGAGCACTACCGGCGGGCGCCGCTGGACGATCATCTCTCCAGTTTGATCCTCGACCGCTATCTGGACGCGATTGATGGCGGCAGGAGTTATTTCTTTGCCAGCGATATCGCCGAATTCGAACGCTACCGCTACGAACTCGACGACGCCATAAAGTCCGGCGACGTCGAGCCTGCGTTCGTGATTTTCCGCCGCTATCAGCAGCGCAGCCGGGAGCGCATGGCTTACGCCATCGGATTGCTGAACAAGAAGCCGGATTTTGAGGTCGATGAGTCGTTCAATTTTGATCGCGAAAAGGAGCCGTGGCCGGCCAACGCGGCGGAAATGAACGAACTGTGGCGCAAACGTGTCAAGAACGACGCCTTATCTCTCGTCACTGCCGGTAAGCAGTGGAGCGAAGCAGCCGACGTCCTGCGCAAGCGCTATGAGCATGTGGCGAAGCGCATGGATCAGAGCAAGCCAGAGGATGTGTTCGAGGCGTTCATGAATGCCTTCGTCCTGTCCCTGGATCCGCATTCGAACTATTTCTCGGCGCGCAACTCCGAGGAATACAACATTCAAATGAGCCTGAGCTACGAGGGCATAGGCGCCTCGTTGCAGCTGACCGACGACTACGTCACGGTGATCGATGTGATTGCCGGCGGCCCGGCCGCGACCAGCGGCAAGCTCGCTGCCAGTGACCGCATTATCGCAATCGGCGAGGGCAAGAACGGCGAGCTGATCGATGTCATCGGCTGGAGATTGGACGACGTCGTGCAGAAAATACGCGGCCCCGGCGGCACCCTGGTGCGCCTGCAGCTGTTGCCGGCGGGCGCTGCGCCCGGATCGGCGCAGAAAGTCGTGGAATTCACGCGAAATCGCGTATCTCTCGAAGCCCAAGCCTCGCATAAGGCGATGCGCGTGGTGCAGCGTAACGGCCGCGATGTGAAAGTCGGCGTCATCACGGTACCGAGCTTTTATCAAGACTACGACGCCAGCCGCGCCGGAGCGAAGGATTACCGAAGCACCACCCGCGACGTGCAGCGCCTGATCGGCGAGTTGAAAAAGGACGGCGCCGAAGTGCTGATCATGGATTTGCGCGCCAATGGCGGCGGCTATCTGCCGGAGGCGGAATCGCTGACCGGCCTATTCATAGACCGCGGACCCGTGGTGCAGCTGCGCGACACCACCGGACGCATTGAAGTCGACGACGATCCCGATCCGTCTATTTTTTACAGCGGGCCGATGATCGTTCTGGTGGATCGTTTCAGCGCATCGGCTTCGGAGATCTTTGCCGGCGCCATCCAGGATTACGGACGCGCACTCATCGTGGGCCAACAAACCTACGGCAAGGGCACCGTGCAAAACGCGCATCCGCTCAACTACACGATTTTCGGCCGCAAGCCCGAACTAGGTCAGCTCAACGTCACCATCGGCAAGTACTATCGGATCACCGGTGAGAGCACGCAGGATCGCGGCGTGACTCCCGATATCGCATTGCCGTCGCTCATCGATGCGAACGAAGTAGGCGAAAGCACGCGTGATCGTGCGCTGCCCTGGGATCACATCGAACCGGCGGCGTTCCACACCGAGGGCGATTTAAAATCGATAACGGCGGCGTTGCAAAAATTGCACGACGAGCGCACCGCGGGCAGCGCGGATTTCCGCTACTTGCACCAGGACATCGCGGCGCTCAATGCAATGCGCAGCCAGAAGACGCTGTCGTTGAATCTCAAGACGCGCGAGGCCGAACGCCAACGGATCGAGGGCGAACGGCTGGACCGGGAGAATACCTGGCGCGCCGCACACGACGTCAAGCCGGCCAAGTCATTGGAGGACATCAAGGACGATGCAGCCGCAGGCATCCTGTTGGATGAGGCGTCGCAAATCGCAGCGGACCTCGCCGTGGCGACGGCGCAGCAGCACAGGGTCGTGCCCACACAGGCGCGTCGCACCGACCGCGGCACCGACAAGCTGGCTCACGAGAACTAGCGCAATAGCAGCGTGTACAGGTCCCAATAGTCTTCGGCCAGCACGTTCCAGGCGGGCGCAGCCGGCGATATAGCCGCCTTCCCCAGCTCCGCTTCAACGGAATTGGCCGCGATTGAATCGGCGCTGGGAACGGTGTCGGCGTTATTGCGGTATTCGCAGCAGCCGCGCAGACGGTCTATTTTCGCCTTCAATGCGGCGGTGATCTGTTTTTGATTGACGACCGCGGCGTGCGCCTTCTGCACGCGCTGCATGTAGCCATCGCACTCCTCGCGCGTGCCGAAACTCATTTCGTGCACCCGGCGCGCCACCGCTTCCTTGGCGCGCGCCGCGAGTCCATAAGTGTCCACGTTTTCGCACAGCATTTCGGCGTAACTAATGATGGCAAGATTGATGTTGCGCCGCGCCGCCAGTGAGATGCCGGGGAAATCGACCGCCGCCTCGTGTTCGATGGCGCTGTGCTCGGCGTGCAGATCGCCGACCTGCGCGTCGGCGAGCACTACTTGGCTGCGCAGCGACTCCAGCGACTTCTGCCGGCGACGGCGCTTGAAGTAGTGCCAAAACGCAGTCAAGCGCCCGATCTCGTTTTGCGCGGCGGCCAGGTACTGACGTTGCAAGTCAGCGTCGGCCGCGGCCGCCTCCAGTCGCAGATCGACGTCAACCAGGCGCGAGTTGCTTTCCGTCTCGCTCTCGGCCTTATGCTTCGCGACCTCGCGCGCTTCTTGCTGGCGTGTCAGATCGGTCGCGAACGTCGAGAGCAGCTGGTGACAGATTTTCCACAAGGCACGCAGCTGAAAGAACACCAATGCGCTGAAGCCTGTCTTCGGATCGCCGAGCAGGTCGCCGAGCCCATCAAGCTGCTCTTGCACGCGAATGGTGGAGCCTTCCTGCTGCTTCAGGCGGTCGCGCAACAGATGGAATTCGTCCTTGAGGTCGGCGTAGGCCTTTTTCAGACCCGCACGATTCTGGAAGAGCTGCATGAGCCGCTCTTCTTCGGCGCTCACGGCGCCTCCCTCCGCACCTCCTTTGAGAAAACTTAATCGATCGATCAAAGTCCCGCCTTAGCAGAGCAACTCGAGGCCGCTAGAAGTGATGGCCCCGTTCGGCACAATATTCCAGCCATTTATTTAACATCATGTTGCGGGTCCAGCGCTGATCCAGTTCACGCTTGAGTGCCGACTGAACCTTGGAGAGCTGCG
>JAYTXS010000273.1:0-4571 GCA_043742845.1 Gammaproteobacteria bacterium | reverse complement strand
GGCTTCGTGGCCGGCTGCGCGCAACTGCAGCGGCAAACCAACGATTCGCTGGAGCGGATCCAGAACGCCCTCGGCGTGGTCGGCGGCAGCAGCGTGTTCTCTGATTTCAAGCTCGATTATCACGCATCCTTTGCTCTCGGCACCGATCGCGTATCGACGAGCTACGGCAGCCAGTGGAACAACTCGTCGGTTGCCGTTGCATACGACAACAACACGGATCCGCGCTTCCCGAGCTTTCGTATTCTTGACGGCACGAATCCCAACGATCCGAGCATCTACACGCTGAACAACATCGGCCTCGGCCAGACGTATGCGCACGACGGCGAGACGGCGGCAGCCCTGGATGCGACGATTCCGATGGGCAGCGGCGATCGTACGGGAGAGGTGAAAGTCGGGCTGTCGCTGCGCCAGCGGCATCGGACCAACGAGCAGACGTCACCGACTTTCACACCGAATGGCACAATTCCCTTGACGGCGTACACCTATGGACCGGCGTCGCAAATCTACTACGACGGTCGCTACAACATCGGGCCGTTCATCAGCCTGCCATCGGTGCGCAATCTTGCCAACGGCAACCTGGGCACGATCACCGACGATGCGGAGGCAGACCAGTCCGGGTCCACGGACGACAAGGAAGACGTCTACGCGGCATACGGCCAATATACGGCGAAGTTTGGGAAGTTCGGAGTGCTGGCGGGGCTGCGCGTGGAATCCACGCACGCGACTTACAGCGGCTACCTCTACAACGCCGAGTGCGATCCGTTCAACGCCCCGTTGCCTCCCACCTGCGTGCCCTCGCAGCCCTCGCTTTCGCCCGCCACGCAGCGAAATTCGTACACGGATGTCTTTCCAACGTTGCAGGGCCGATTCGACATCCTCGACAACCTGATCGGGCGGCTCACGTACTCCACGGGCATTGCGCGGCCCGGTTTTCAGCAGATTACCCCCGGCGCGTCTATCAGTGTGATTGGCGCCAGTGTGACGGTTGGCAATCCGGCACTCAAGCCCACGCTGGGACAGAGCTTCGACGCCACGCTGGAGTACTACCCGGGAGATGGACAAATCGCGGCGGCCGGGGTGTTCTATAAGCAGTTTCGGGACTATATCCTTTTGTCGCAGCACATCTCACCGGGATACAACTACCCGGCGCTCACCGGCGTGATCACGACGGTGCAAAACTACAGCAACGGCCCCGCGCATGCCGACGGCATCGAAGGCCAGTACCAACAACAGCTCAAGTTACTGCCCGCGCCCTTCAATGGGCTGGGCTACAGCGCCAACTTCACGCTGGTGGATTCGCGCGCCCAGATTCATCCGGGCATTTACGGATTGCTGCCGTCCACGTCCAAGGTCACTGCGAACGTGGCGGTGTTCTACGAGCGCGACCCGGTCGAAATTCGCTTGGCGGCCGACTACGTGGGCCAGGATCTCTTTGCCTTTGGCAGCACCATCGGCAATTCCACGGACTCGTATTCACGCCATCGCTTGACCATGGATCTGGGCAGCAGCTACGCGGTCGGACATTCTCTCAAGATCTATTTCGACGCCAAGAACCTGCTCAATACGCCGCTCGAGTTCACGGAAGGCAGAAGCGATGCGCGGCCCATACAGCGGGAGTTTTACGACGTCACGCTGCTTGCGGGTGTGCGTGCGAACTTCTGAGCGGCTATCCATGACGCACGGGAATGCCGTCGGGCAGACGTTCGTGGTAGAGCGCTGATGCGCAAGTGGCCGGACCGCCCCCGCAAACTACCGCGTATCGAGATCATTCCGATGATCGACGTCATGATGTTCCTGCTGGTGTTCTTCGTGCTCATCAGCTTGAACTCGCTGCCCTCGCGCGGCTTGAAGGTGTCGCTGCCCTATGCGGCCGATCCCGCGCACCTGGACGTACCGAAGCGCGTCACCCTGACTCTCGCGGCCAACGGCGATGTGTACTTGGATGGTGCCAAAGTGAGCCTCGCCGACCTCGCCAGCCAACTGAAATTCATGTCCCAAAGCACCAAGCTCACAGTGATCATCGCCGGCGATCAGAGCGCGCGACTGCAGCCGCTGGTGGGCGTGCTAGACGCCCTAAAAAGTGCGGGAATCGGCTCTGCATCTATTATTGCGAAACCCGAATGATTCGGAGCGGAACTGCAATCGAAATGTTCCGGGCTCGAACGCGGCCGAGCGGTCACGATACCGGGCAGATGGCGAGCGACGGCGTGGCGCTGTTGGTTACCGGCCTCGTGCTCGGCGTGGTGTTCGCCAACAAGCCGGCGTCGTGGCGATCCTCCCCACCCCCGGGGCTCAGCCAGTCCAGCATCGAAATCTCGTTGCACTCGGCAGTCACGCAAGCGCCGCCGGCGCCGCCTATTCCCCAGAAGCCATTGCCCCATCAAGCGCAGCCAAAGCACGTGTCGGTCGTGCCGCTGCCCGAGCCGGCGCCACAGGAGCCGCTGCAAGCTGAGCGCGATTCCGTGCCCGAGGGAGGCGCGTTGATCACCTCGGCGGCCCCAGCGACGCTTGCTTCCGCGTCTGACTCCCACCTCGAACTGGAGGCAGAGTATGCGGCCGGCTTGCGCGCCGACATCAACCGCCGAACCTACCCGCCGGATTCCGCGCAATACCGCCTGCATCTGCCCTCTGGCGAGGTGCGGGTGAGTTTCGTGGTGAGGCGGATGGGGCAGGGGGGTGCCATTCGCGTGGTGCGTTCCTCCGGGTCGTCGATCCTCGACGATCAAGCGCTCAGCATCGTGGCGTCCGGCCACTATCTACCGTTTCCGGCCAAGGCATTCGCCGGGGAAACGGAACATGGATTCGTGGTCACGATCGAGTTCCGGCGCGCGAGGTAGAGTCTGTGCCCCCAACGAAATAATAAAGAGCAGCAGCATGAATTATGAGCTATTCCATGACATCACCTTCAACGTGTTATACGGCTGCATCGCCCTGCTGGTGTTCGTCATTCTGGAGCGCGCGGTTTACCTGACCTATATCGGGTGGCGTATGCAGAGTCTGCGAGCCATCATCGATCGAAAGGATACGGACCCGGACATCCATTCGATAAAGTGGGCCGATCCGGCAAGCGTGGCGTTGGTGAGCTACGCGCAATTAATAAAGAAAGGGGCCACCCGTGAGCGGCAAGAGGATTACTCCTCCGCGCTATTCATCGGTCTCGATAAGAAGGTCAGCGGCAGGCTGTGGATCCTGGATACCATCGTGACGGCGGCGCCGTTGCTGGGGCTGCTCGGGACGATTTTCGGAATCATGGAAACATTCAGCGCGCTTGCCGCGGGGGGCGTGTCGGACTCAGCCGCTGTCAGCCGGGGGATCGGTACCGCATTGATCGCCACGGCCATCGGCATCGCCACCGCGCTGCTGGGCCTCCTAGGCAACAACGCACTCTCCCGCCGCGCACACGTGCTCACGGAAGACTTCAAGGCGTTGCTGCTGCGCCTGACTACCTGACTCAGGCGGCCTTGTTGGCGGCGGCTTTACCCGCCGGGATGCGAGCCTTGTACAGGCTCGCGCCCGCGTAATCGATGAACTGGAATGATAGAACCTCCGGCTCCGAGCGCAAGGCGGCAAAGCCCGATTGCTGCGCACAGAAGCGGGTGCCCTCGACCTTGCTGACGGGCCGAACCTCGGATCCGGCACCGCAGCAGATGTAATTGATGCCGCCGCGCTCGATGTGCTGCAAATCGTGGTCGTGTCCGTTGATGTAGGCCTGCACCCCGTGCTTACGCAGCAACGGTTCGATCAGCTCAACGATCTCTGGCGTATCGCCGTGGGCGCTGCCGCCCGAGTGCAGGGTGTGGTGACCGATTACCAACTTCCACAGCGCGCTCGAGGCGCCGAGTTCAGCATCCAGCCAGCGGACTTGGGCCGATACGTCCTGGCTCGCGACATTGTCGGCAATCACGCTGTGCACTTTCTTGCGATACTGATGCACGAGCGGCGAGGTGTCGATGACGAACATGTCCACGTGCGTTGCCCCGATGTTCTTTCCCGCTACCTTGTAATAGCGGCTCGGCATGCGCCAGCGCGTGCTCGTTCTCGCGTAGTCGATCTGCGCCTGAGGCACGCCACGGTAGTCGTGGTTGCCGAGTGCGACGTACCACGGGATCTGCAGGGACCGCGCGGAGTAGACGTCCTCGAACGAAGATCGCCACAGCGGATCCGACGTGGATTGCACTCCGTCCTCGTAGAAGTTATCGCCCACCGAAACTACATGACGACTGCCGAGTCTTTCCGCCGCCTTGCCCATCTGCACGGCAACGTCGCGTTGATGATTGGTTCCGTTGCGCCCCCAATCGCCGACGACCAGAAAATCGAGCGGCGGCAGCTCAGCGATGCTCCATGCGCGAGGGGCTGAGGCAAGGACGGCCGCAGTGGCCAATGCCTGAAGTGCGTCGCGACGGTTCAGTGTTTCCGGTTTCATATCATTCTCCGATTTCGGCTACCCCGAGGAAGTCTAAGGCGCGCACATTGCGGTTTCATGGCGGTGGCGCCGTCGGAGCGCGCTGCTAAATCGTCTCGGGACTTTTGCGGGACGCAGTTGTGCTAGGTTGTTTGCAGTGTAATCCAAC
>JAYTXS010000272.1:0-1582 GCA_043742845.1 Gammaproteobacteria bacterium | reverse complement strand
GTCGCCTTCGGTATCTTCTTGCGGATGAGCTGCGGCAGCAACGCGAAGTGAAAGTCTTGAATTAGGATCACCGGACTGTCAGTGGTGGCTTCGGCCGCCACCACCTCGGCAAACTTGGCATTCACTTCCTCGTAAAAACGCCAATCGCTGGCGCGAAACGCCGGCCGCACATACGCCAGATGACACAGAGGCCAAAGTCCCTCGTTCGAGAATCCATAGTAGTAGCCCTGTTCTTGTTCATTCGTGAGCCACACCCTCCGCAAGGTGTAGCTCGGGTCGTCCGGCGGCACCTGCAGCTGATCATATCGATCGACAGTCTCACGATCCGCGGTGCCCGCGCCGTGGGCCACCCAGACGCCGGAGCAGGCGCGCATGATGGGTTCCAACGCCGTTACCATTCCACTCGCAGGCACCTGCACCACGGGGTGATGATCGGCGTCGAAGTTATGGATGTAAGGCTCGCGATTGGAGACGATGATGACCTGCGCGGAATGCAGATGATCGCGCACCACCTGCCGCAGCGCCTGCGGCGTCCAGTTTTCCCGAAAGTCTATCTCCAGCCGCTGCTTCTCCTCCGCTTCGGCCAGCACTTGCCGCACCTGCGACAAGATGGGCAACGAGGATCGCGGCGACTCAGCGTCGTCGAGAAATCGCTTGCCCCGGATATCGCCGATCAGCACCTTGACCCAGCGCCGCAACTGCAGCCACGCCACCAGCACGATCAACAGCGCCAGCAGCAGCACGGAAATACCGACGAATACCAGGACGAAATCCCGGGCGGTTCTCTGCCGGCGATCGACGAAACTCAAGTCGTGCAGCATCAGCACGCGAAATGCTACCGGGACGGCCGCGTCGAAATCGAAACGCGATATTTGCACCGATCCGGACGGCAACTGCACGATCCTGGTGGCTGGGGCGCTCGGATTGTCGGCGGCCGCGCAGGAGATGGCGGCGGGTGCACGCTCTGTTTTGAAAATCGTCGATCCGTCCTCGCGGCATATCAGAATCGCAAGCAGGCGTTCGTCGGCGGTGATTTTCGCCAAATAGGCCCGCAAACGACCCTCGTTGCCCTTCTCGACCAGCTCCGTGATCGGCTCCTCCATGGAATGCATGACCAGCTGAGCGCGTAATTCCACATCCGAGCGGAACCACTCGGCCAGCAGTCTTTCGATGTAGGGCAGTCCGAAATAGGCGACCACGCATGACGCGAACGCCACAGGCAGCACGAAGCGCAACATGATCGAGCGAAACATCGGTCACAAAATACCGAAATTCCAACGGTCAGTGTGATTTTCCACCCGCATTCACATGTAAAAATTACATTGCAAACGGCTTCGCGCGAGCCATAGCCTGCGACGATGCTGTAGGCTAAGTCTGATGCAGACTTTGCCTTCGCTTTCTCTCCAATGGTGCTTGTTTTTGGATGTCGATGGCACTCTGATCGAGCTGACCGACTCCCCCCTGGAGACATTCGCCGAACCGCGGCTCAAGACCCTGTTGGGACAGGTCAGCGAGCGCTTGGGAGGAGCGGTGGCGCTGGTGAGCGGCCGTAGCATCGGCTATCTCGACGCGCTGTTCGACC
>JAYTXS010000271.1:0-4816 GCA_043742845.1 Gammaproteobacteria bacterium | reverse complement strand
GCGGGCGCCGGGGGAGGCTCATTACCCGCGCTGGTCGCCGCGGCTGCGACCGCCACAGTCAGCGGCGCGCTTTGCACGGTTTCGTAGCGCCGCGTGCTGGGATCGAAAAAGCTGAACTTAAGGGGCGGGATGGTGTGGGTGCCGGGCTGCGAGGCGATGAGCGGTTGTTCGAAGATTTTCTCGCCACGCTGTCCCATGGGGTCGGGCGAATTGAAACTCGACTTCGGCTCGTACGTTTTCCACTCACCGTCGCCGTTCAGCATGCGGCTTTCGACTCGATCAAAATTGCCGGTGCCCGTGATGTGCAAGCGCAGCGTCAGTGGATCGCCTGCGGTACTCTTCGCAGCGGATACGTCGGTGCTGATTTTGAAGCTGCCAACGGCGCCGCCGAAGTCGGCTGGTTTCCCCGCCGCCGGCAGAGGCATCACGTTCATCGCCGCCTCCGGGCTGTTGGCGGTGATGTCCTTTTGCACGGTAGTGCCAAAGATGTTCTGCAAGAACGGATCGCCCAGTAAATCGTCCAGCATGGAGTCCTGCCGCGGGCGCGTGCGTATGCGCACGGTGAGCGGGGTTTCAAACGTGAGCGAAAAGCTCCCAGGCTTGACCGCGCCTAACAGGCTGTGCCACGCGTACACGGTGAACGGTTTGCCATCGATGGACTTTGCGGAGTGCACGGGTTGCCGCGAGAGATTATTGAGGGTGAAGTCGCTGCTGTTGAGCTTGGGCAGGCCGTTGAGCGAGGCCACGAACCCGTCGCGCATGCCGACTTGAATTTCCACCGGGACGCTTTCCCCCACATACATTTCGTGCTTGGGGATTTCCATGTGTATGAAGGCGGAGCCATCAGGGGTCATGCCAAGGCCTTTGGCATTCGGTCCGCTTGGAACGAAAGGCAGTACGTCCGGGGTGGAATTATTGGGCGACGCGGATAAGCTGCCGCCCGGACCGACACGCAGAGTCATGGGCGGGGATTTCGGAGTCATGCCAGGGATGGTGAATATACCGACAACTTCCGGAGTGACGCGAATGACGGTGGACGTCGACTCGACGGTAATCCCGTTGACGCTCTGAATCTGGCGCGACTGGCCGACGACACGAAACTCCAATCCGGCGACCACCGGCAGCGGAATCGACAAAGTGCCGCTGCCCGAGGTCAAAATTGTCAGGCGTGCCGACTCGCCGAGCGCAATCTGCGCGGGCTCGATGTTGGCATCTATCGAGGGGGCGGCGGCTAAGCCTGGGCCGACCGCGACGAAGTAGACGGCCATTGCTGCTATCGCCCAATGAAAGGGAAAGCGCGCGCGCATCACCAATCCTTCACCGGTTTGTCGGGCGGGGCATCGGACTCCCTACGGGCGAACGGCAGACCGCGGGCGTGGTGCTCATCACCCTTCTGCGAATCGAGCAACTCGCGGGCTTCCTCGCGGCTCATTTGGCCCGGAGCGTGTTGAGTGTCGTCTTGATCGCCCGCTTCGCCGGGCTGGGGCTCGCCGTCCTGCGGCGCCGCTTTGGGTTGGCCGTTACCGGGCTTGGGTTGATCGGCGCTCGGAGGTGGCTGCTGGCCGCGCTGCTGCGGCTGTTTGGCCGGTTGCTGTTGACCCGGAGGTGGTTGCTGTTGACCCGGAGGCGGTTGCTGCTGACCTGGAGGCGGTTGTCCGGGCGGCGCACCATTCTTGGATTGCGGCGGCGAGTTCGGCGGCGGATTTTGACCCTGACCTTTACCTTGACCTTGACCTTGATTCTGGTTTGGGTCCTGGTTCTGCTTTTTCTTCAACTCGTCGAGCTTGCGCTTCACGAAGTCGCGGTTGTACTTGCTGTCCGCGTCGGCGGCGCGTAATTGCAGCGCGGTGTCATAGGCTTTGACCGACTGCTCCCAGGTTTTAATGGCCTCTTGCGGGGACTTCTCTTCGGTTGCCTGCCCAGTTCGGTACAGGGTGTTGCCTAAGTTGTAGTACGCGTCCTGTTGATCGGCGAGGCGCTTGGCGTCGCCTGCAGGTGAGCGGCTGATCGACTCTTGAAATGCCTGCGCGGCCTGGGGAAATTGCCCAGCGCGATACGCGGCGGTGCCGGCGTTGTATTGCAGGGCGGGCTTCTGGGGGTCACGCTTTGCCGCGTCGGCGTATTGTTTGGCGGCGGTGACGAAGTCTCCCTTCTTATAGGCTTCGTCGGCGCTGCGGGTCGATGCGACTGCGCTGCCGGCCGGTGCAACCGCTAGCGGCGGCAACAGCAACAGCAACAGCGCGAGTGCGGGCAGCGCGGTGGCTGCCGCTGCAGACGGTGCGGGCGCGCCTGCCGCGTTTCGCGGCTCGGATGCTTGCGCGCGCTGTCGTCGACGGACCCGGCGGCGGTTGCCAATGAGCTGGCTTAGAAGAAGCAGTGCCAGCGATCCGGCCAGCGGCCATTGATAGCGCTCTATATAGACTCGCTGCTGGCGCGACGCGAGGTCGTGCTTGAGCAGGGGCGCGAGGCGGGCTTGGTAAATGGTGTCGAGGCCCTGACCCTCTGCGCCCAAAGGGGCATACAGCCCCCCCGTTGCGGTGGCGATGGCTTTGAGTGCGTCCTCGTCCAGGTGCGATTTGACGAACGCACCCGAGTCGTCCTTGACGAAGCCGCTGCCGCGGTCAGCGGATACCGGGATGAGATCACCTTGCGCGGTCCCCACGCCGATGGTGTAGATTTTCAAGGAGTCCTGACTTGCCGCAGCCTGGGCGGCGACGAGCGCGTCGCCCTCGAGATCTTCACCGTCGGTGACCAGTATCAGTATTTTGTCGCTGCCGGGACGGCGTCGCAGCGCGGCCTGGGCTTCATGAATGGCGCTGGCGATATTGGTGCCACCGCGGGGAATGATGTCGGTGTCGATTGCATTCAGCGACTCGTGAAATGCGCCGTAATCCAAGGTGATGGGGCAAACCAAGAATGCGTCGCCGGCAAACGCCACCAATCCCACGGCATCGCCATCGAGTTTCCGGGTAAAGTCGTCGATGGCAAGCTTGGCGCGGGTGAGACGATCGGGCTTCACATCAGGCGTCGTCATGCTGCGCGAGGTATCCACAGCAATCACGATGTTGTTGCCGCGGCGGCTGATCTGCTCCCAGTGAAAACCCACGAGAGGTCCTGCGAGCGCGACGAACAGCAGGCCCAAGGCCGCCAGCATGAATCCGCGCTGCACGCGGCGGCGCGCGATCGACACCGACTGCGTAAGCTGTGCGCGCAGGTGTGCCGAGACGAAGCGGGCGAGCGCCGCATGCTGTACGGCGTCGTAGCGTCGCCACAGCCAGATCAGCCCTAGGCAGGCGACAAGGCCGCCGACGAGCCATCCGGGATGGCCGAATTTCACGGCAACCGCCGGAAGCGTGTGTGCTGCAGCAGCAATCCAAATCCGAAAATGGCGGCGCAGGGGATCAAGGCCCAGGAATACAGCTCCTCGACATGCTCGAACTTCTGCACGGTTTGCGCCGTGGTCTCGAGGCGATTGATTTGCTCGTAGATCTTTTGCAGCGAATCGGTATCGGTCGCTCGATAGAACGTGCCGCCGGTCTCGGCCGCGACCGCCTGCAAAGTCTTCTCATCGACGTCCACCTTGTCCATGATGATGCGGGTGTTACCCGCCTGGTCGTGCATGGGGATGGGAGCCATGCCGCGTACACCGACGCCGATGGTGTACACCTTCACTCCCATGGCTTTGGCCGCTTCCGCGGCGGCGAGCGGCGAGATCTTTCCGGTGTTGTTCATGCCGTCGGTGAGCAAAATGACGATCTTTGATTTTGCGTTCGTGGTCCGCAGCCGATTGACGCTGGCGGCGATGGCCGAACCAATGGCAGTACCGTCCTCACCGGCGAGCGCGGTGCTGACGCGCTCGAGATTCTGCTGCAGCCAGTCATGGTCGAGAGTGAGCGGGCTCACCAAGTACGGGGCGGCGGCGAAGGCAATCAGGCCGATGCGGTCGTTGGGACGTTCCTCGATGAATCTGGACACCACGGATTTGACCACTTGAATGCGATTGACGCGCTGGTTGTCCACCAGGAAATCGAGCGCCTGCATGGAACCAGAGACATCGAGCCCGAGCACGATGTCGATGCCGTTGGCGGTGACTTCGGTGCGGTTGTGGGCGCGCTGCGGGCGCGCAAGACCAATGATCATGAGGGCGCCGGCCAGTAGCGGCAGCAGCCACAGCCAACGGCCGAGGCGCGCGCGGCTGCTGCGCGCCACTTCTCGGGCCAGCCGCACGTCGGAAAATTCGACCGCGGCGACCGGGCCGCGCCGTCCGCGAAACAGCATCACCACGGGCAACAGAGTGAGCAGCCAAAGCCATTCAGGTTGCAGGAAGCGAATCATGCGCCTGCCGAATTGCCGAGCGGCGTAGGCCTCGCCGCCGCTGCGGTGTTGGCCGGCGATACCGCCGCGGGTTTTGACGTTTCGATCACGAAGCGTTGCGCGCTCTGGTATAGCGATTCCATGATCTGCTGCGATAAGGTCACGCCGGCAAATTTCGCCACGTCGCAGCGATACAGAAACTCCTCCAGCAAGCTGCGATGCGCGGCCAGCGATGCGTTCGCTGCGGGCGCATTCGACGAGCCGAGCAGATCATGCAGAAACTCTTCGGTGGTTCGCTGGGTGGCAGTGACGTCGAAGGCGTATTCGATGTGGCCGCGCACGATATCCGAGATGGCGATGGAGAATTCCCGCACGGTCGAGGGATGCATGAGGGGGCGCGTGGCCTCGAGGCGCTGCAATACGATTTCCAAATGGGTCAGCGGTCGCGGCTGTTGCCGGCGACGCTTCCACCGCCAGACTGCGTATCCGCCGGCCATCACCA
>JAYTXS010000270.1:0-3299 GCA_043742845.1 Gammaproteobacteria bacterium | reverse complement strand
GCGCCAGGGAATCGCGTGGTGCTTTTCCCCCATCCCGAGGAAACCACCGAAGCCGCAAACAGCGAACATGATGTTGTTCGACAGTTTGTCCAAGACGATATCCTCGATGGAACCGAGTTTTTCACCGGATGTATTCTTGACGTGGGTTCCGAGCACTTTTTTGGCCCGAATCGCCGAGCTGTGTCCGAATGGAGTCGTCGGGCTTGCTCCGGTCGTGATATTTGAGTTAGTCGCCATAAAGAGTTCCTTAACCACAGGGTCGTGTTAAACGTGCGATACGCATATCATCGAGTACATTTCCTATGTTGATTCCAGGCGAAGTATCTAAGAATTACGCGGGCTTCGCTAGCGAGACTTCTCGCAACAATGTAAGGGGTTCTCGCAGAGCCACTGATGGCCGACAATCCCAATGGTACTGCGAAGCACATGCATGTAGTGAACCGAGGAACAGGGTGATCGGCTGGTGGCAATCAGCCTTCGATCTGCGGCATATTCGTCGTTGAGAGTATTGCATTCGTGACGGCGGTAGAAAGCAATCGCCATAATCGATGCCTATCCCGATCCGGCCGAAGATCGTTTACGTGCACCGGCTGGCATGCGCTTATGAGGATGGCGCGCGCGCGGCACGCCGTGATGTGTCAATGGTCCGTATCGCCGCACTTGGCGTTCCGTTGCTGGGGCCGACGCCGATTTTACGGAGGCGTGACGCCGCGGGAAATTACAAGCGCAAAACAGGCGCTCATCCGCTGCGATCATGTCGTTATCGTCTATCCGCTTGGGCTACGTATTATGCAGGCCTTTTTGAAGGAATTTCTCGAGCAGCTGTTCCGGCGTGCCGTTGCCTAATCAGCGGACGACGGGCGCTGATCGATACACAATTGATTGGAGGGTAACTCCGCTCATATCATTTACCATGTCGATTCCCGCCTGTCTCATCGCGGGTATTGCGTCACGCGCAACATGACCTTGTTCAAGTGGAACGTGGCAGCATTCCTTGGGATCTCCTCGATTCGAAGTCAAGTCATCGGTCATGCCGATTACTTGCAACAAAGGCGAGTTGCCATTCTTGCCCATATGAAAAGCTCGGCAGTGCAGGCGCATAATCTCTGGCGGAGGTTGCTTTATTTGTGCGCGCAAAGCGCTGGCCGCTGCAAACAGCGAGCTCGATCGGATCACTCAGCGCAATCCGTAAAAGTCCGGATAGCGACCTGCGGACAGGGGCGCATGCTTTGTTTCTTGAGCGGTAACCGAATGAAATTAAAAAGGTGCGGAGAATCATGAGCCTAGTGAGATGGGAACCCGTTCGTTAAATAGATCAATGTTTGTGGCAGTACTCGCTATTTGTGGTGCGCGAGCGGCGCAGTGAGAACGGTGGCTTCAGTCTGACGGCCAACATCACCGAGACGGCAAAAGAATGCTTGATAAGGCAGAGTGGCCGGAGGTAAAGAGGGAAGACGTGAAGATTGCGTTCAGCGATGGGGTCATCATCATCAGCAGTGAGCGTAAGTGCGAAAAAAAGAAGGTGCAGGAAGCGAACAAAATTCGCATCGCGAGCTTCTATGGCACCTTCTCGCGAAGCTTTTCGCCCGATAGCGTCGATCCTAAAAGCATTCGCGGAGACCAAAGACGGTCACGAGCGAATGATCCAACTGAACCAACGCCAATGAGCAGGCGCTACTCAAGTTGCATTGCCGAGTCTCTCTGTCGGGAATCAATAGGTTCTTTATGACCACAAATATCCAATACATCGATCAGTCTAAGAAGGCTCGCGCAGCGCTTATCCGGCGGCGAGACGACTTATTGGCTCGGGAGCGGTTCGAAGCGGCTGATCTGACGCAGACCAGGGAACAAGTCGTGCAATACTTGGGCGCTCAGGCGGCCGACATGTGGAGCTTCGATACGCTGACCACGATCAGAGAAGCCGTTCACGAAGAATTGCAAGCTGAGCATGACCAACATTCTTGATGGCGATGAGGGCCTTGGCGGTCAATTTTGGTGATGGCTTGATTGAGATCCCCATCAGGGATCTTGATTAAAAGATCCCCTCCGGGGAGTCTCCGTTTTACCAGAACAGGAGACCCCGGAAGTGTGCCATGACGTACTGCAAGACCCCACTTTTTTTAGATTTCTGACCCGGATTGACCACGAGTTTGCCGCCGAGACCCGAGCCGGACGCTGCCCCGGATGCGAGGGGCCGCTGCACGTGGCGGATTACCCCCGTAAACCCCGTGGTTGCCCAAGCGCCGTGCGGGAAGAGTATTCCCGACGTCTGAGCTTTACCTGCGGACGCTGCGCCGCGCGTTCGACGTCGCCGTCGGTGCGCTTTGCTGGCCGCCGCGTGTATCTGGCGATCGTGTTGATGCTGAGGTCACCGCCAGGCAAGGGCTCTGGCCGACAGCTGTGCGACCAGTTGAACATCCCCGCGCGCACGCTCAAACGCTGGCGCACGTGGTGGCGGGAAGACTTTCCCGCGACCTCGTTCTGGCGGTCGATGCGTGAGCGGCTCATGCCGCCGCTCGCGATCGAGCAGTTACCGCAAAGCTTACTGGAACGCTTTGATGGGGACGCGATGATCGATCGACTCACCTACGCACTGCGCTGGATCGCGCCGTTGAGCACGTGCATGTCGATCAGGTAATCCGAGGCCTGGCGCGTCCCCGCAGAGGATGGCGATAGCTGAAGGTCAGGCGACTTTGTAGGCTTCGATCCCATGAAGCGCGCCGCGTGGGGCGCCGCCATGGGAGTGACGGTGAGTTCCGAGAACGATCTACCATCGCGAGATCGATGGGCGCGGCTGCGCTTCGCGATCATCGGGCCGCTGCTCGCGGCCCCGCCGGCCGCAGGCTCATTGCACGAGGCGTTGACCGCGTTGGCGGTCAAGACCTGGCGACATCCGTTCACCGGGCTCGACGTGCGCTTTGGTGTCTCGACGATCGAGCGCTGGCTGTACAAGGCCAAGAAGGATGCCGACCCGGTGCGGGCGCTACGGTGTCAGGTGCGCCGCGACGTCGGCCGGTTCCCGAGCCTGTCGGCCGAGGCGGTTGCCGCGCTGATCGCGCAATACGGCGATCACCCGGGGTGGACCGCGCAGCTGCACCACGACAACCTTAAGGTCACGCTCAGCGCCGCAGGCGCGAAGTGTCCGTCGTACCCGAGCGTACGTCGCTACCTCAAGGCGCAGGGACTGGTGCGCCGGAGGGCGCCCAAGCGCAGCAGCGATGGCGCCATCGCCGCCCGCGATCGACTCGAGCAGCGCGAGGTGCGCAGCTACGAAGTCGAGCACGTCCTGCAACTGCTGC
>JAYTXS010000269.1:0-5632 GCA_043742845.1 Gammaproteobacteria bacterium | reverse complement strand
AGAACCGCGTCCATTGCGGCTTCTTTCAACACGCCAGTCGGCGTGCCATTGGCATTGCGCTCGATGGTGCCGGCGGCAGGATTTTTCGACGCGGCCGTGATCTTTGCCAAGCGCAGTGCCACGGAATTGGCGACCGCATAGTGTCCGGTGGTGTGCATCAACCACACCGGGTTTTTGGGCGAAACGCGGTCAAGATCGGCCGCCGTGAGATAGCGACGCTCGGCCAGCTTACCCTCGTCCCAGCCGGTGCCTTGCAACCACTCGCCTGGTTTCAACACCGCGATCCCTGCCTGCACGCGCTGCGCAACCTCGGCAACGGTCGAGACATCGCTGAGCTGCACGTGGAACAGCTCATCCACTCCGGCCTCGGCGATGTGAGCATGACTGTCGATGAGACCCGGGGTGGCTGTTCGGCCCTTAAGGTCGATGCGCTGGGTGACGGAGTTGCTCAAGCGGAGGATCTCGTCATCGGTGCCGACGGCAATGATTTTACCGTCGCGAATCGCCAGCGCTTCCGCAATCGAGTCGCGCGAATCCACGGTCAGGATGTGGCCGTGCAACAAGATCAACTGCGCGGGCGCGATGTCGTGCGCGGGCGCGACGCCGTGCGTGGGCGCGACGCCAGGCGCCGGCGTCTGTTGCGTCCAGCCGGCGCCGCACAACCCCACGCTCGAGCCGCCGAGCAATAACAACGCGCACGGCAGACGCGACCTTGGATTGACTTGAATTGACATAGGCTACATCCTGGTATGTGTTTTTTTGCGGAGACCAAGTCTTGAAATATCGCGCTCGCCTGACTACGAACATTGCCGTCAACTGCCTGATCTGTGCGCTTTGCATTCACGCCGCCTGGGCCGCAGCCCCGCAGAGCGATACAGTCACTCGCGAGACGGCGCATGACATCTTCAAGCAATTGATCGAAATCAACACCACTGATTCTATCGGAAGTACCACCGTTGCTGCGCAGGCGATGTCGAAGCGCCTGCTGGACGCGGGATTTCCTGCGGCCGACGTCGTGGTCGTCGGCCCCAACGACCGCAAGGGCAATATGGTTGCTCGCTATCGGGGCAAGGCCGGCTCGAAGCTGCGACCGGTTCTGATCATCGGACATCTGGATGTGGTGGAGGCGCGGCGTGAGGATTGGACCACCGATCCGTTCAAATTCGTCGAGCAGGACGGGTATTACTATGGGCGCGGCACACAGGACATGAAGTCGGATGATGCCATCGCCGTCGCCGATTTCATTCGCCTGAAAAAAGAAGGCTTCGTGCCGAACCGCGACATCGTCCTTGCGCTCACTGCCGATGAGGAGGGTGGAAAATCAAACGGGGTCGATTGGCTGCTGCAGAATCGCCGCGATTTGATCGACGCCGAATTCGTGCTCAACCCGGACTCAGGCGGCGTCAGCACCGACCACGGCAAACCGCTTGCGGTTGAATTCGAGGCCACCGAGAAGCTGTATGCCGATTACCAGGTGTTTGCGACCAACCCCGGCGGGCACAGTTCGCTGCCGAAGCCGGACAATGCCATCTATCACGTCGCCGACGCATTGGCGGTTCTGGAGAAATCGCCGTTCCCGTTCGAATTGAATACGGTTACGCGTGAGTATTTCGCACAGATGGCCAAGATTGAAAGCGGCCAGCCCGCGGCCGACATGCGCGCAATTTTGACGAATCCGCCGGACACGGCCGCCATCGCTCGGCTGTCGCTGGATGCACGCTACAATTCCACCATGCGGACCACTTGCGTGGCGACCCTATTGAGCGGCGGACACGCGCCTAACGCGCTGCCGCAGCGCGCCGAGGCCAACGTCAACTGCCGAATTTTCCCAGGCCATTCGCAGGAAGAGATTCGCTTGCAGTTGATCCGGTTGTTCAACGATCCGGCCCTCTCCGTGCGCTACCGGAACGATGCCGGCGAAGTGACAGAGCATGGCTCGGATCGCAAGGCCATGGTGCCGCCGCCTTTGCGTGCCGACGTCATGGACTCGATGGTCAAGGTTGCTGCGAAACTGTGGCCGGGAGCGCCGGTAATTCCGACAATGGCCACCGGATCGTCGGACAGTATTTACACCATGTATGCCGGCATACCCAGCTACGGCATCAGCGGTATTGCGATCGATCGGGACGATGTGCGCATGCACGGCAAGGATGAGCGCGTGAAAGCGGATTCGTTCTACACCGGCGTCGAGTTCTACTACCAGTTCCTCAAGGCATTGACGACACGCTCGACGCATTGAGTTGGAGTTATAATACAGGCAGGTATTAGTGCTGCGGGTGGCCCATGACAAACCTTGAAGTGCTTGACTCACACCCGCGTGACCTCGGCGGTTTTGTGGTGCGGCGTGTACTGCCGGCCGCGAGCCGGCAGATGGTTGGACCGTTCATTTTTTTCGATCACCTGGGGCCGACAAAATTCGCGCCCGGAACCGGGGTCGATGTAAGGCCGCACCCGCATATCGCGCTGGCGACGGTTACCTATTTGTTCGACGGCTCATTGGAGCATCGCGATAGCCTGGGGACGGTGCGGGAAATTCACCCTGGCGATGTGAACTGGATGTCTGCCGGCAGCGGCATCGCGCATTCCGAGCGCACGCCGCAGGCGGCGCGCGAATTGGGGGAGTATCTGCATGCCATTCAGAGTTGGGTGGCCCTGCCGGACGGGCACGAGGATGGGGAGCCGACTTTCGTGCATTACCCTGCGGCTACTCTGCCGACGCGGGTCGCCGAGGGCGTTGCTTTGACCGTCATTGCCGGCGAAGCCTTTGGACTGCGATCCCCCGTGCGGACCCTGTGGCCGACGGTTTATGCACATATGCAATTTGCCGCCGGCGCCTCGATCGAGACACAGCCGGATGATGCCGACCTTGCCGTATACGTGCTGCAGGGCGATCTCATGGTGGGCGACAGGCCGCTTGCTGCCGGTCAGCTTGCGGTGCTCGAACCCGGTAATAAACTCAATCTGCGCGCGATCGGCGATGCTCGGGTGATGCTGCTGGGCGGCCAAAGATTCCCCACGCCGCGCCATATTTGGTGGAATTTCGTCGCCTCGTCCGAGGAACGTATCGAGCGCGCCAAGAATCGTTGGCAACAGCGGCAATTTCCTCCCGTGCCCGGGGAAACTGAGCTTATGCCACTACCGAACTACTAGGGTCAGTCCAGAGCACCGGAAATAGCGCGTGATTCATGGGGGCGCCTGCCGGCAGTTGGTCGCGCAGGCCGGGGAACTCCGGCGAGGTGCGCCAGCGGCGCGGGGCATGCGTGATGTCGTCGCCGAGAAACCGCACTGAAAATACCCGGCGGCGATGCGGGCCGGTGACGCCCGCGGTGGCGTGCAGAGTGAGCATGTGAAAGCACACCGCGTCGCCGGGCTGCAAGTCCCAGCCGAGTATGGAAAACGCGGCGCGTTGCGCTTCAATGTTCGGCAAATCAGCCAGCGTACCCTCGGGAAACCACTTGGCCTGCGCGTCCATGAATGAGCGCGGCATGAGCCAGGGACCTAAGTGTGATCCGGCAACGAATTCCAAGGTGGAGCTGCGGCTCACGGGATCGACGGGGATCCAGAAGCTGACGTTCTGTCGCCCTTCGATATTGTAGTAAGGTTGATCCTGGTGCCACGGCGTGGCGGCGCGGGTGCCCGGCTCCTTCGTGAGCATGTGGTCGTGATACAGCCTGGCCTTGCCGCTACGCATGAGCCGGCCCGCGGTTTCGGGCAATGCCGACTCGAAGATGAAACGCCGGTAGTCCGCATTCTCTTGCCAGTTGCAGAAGTCCTCGACAAACCGCCCTGGGTCATCTGCGCCGCTGGCCACTTTGGCGCGAGGGCTCAAATGGGCGAGATTTTCGTCAATGCCGGCCCGCAGCAGCGTCATTTCCTCGGGGCTGAACAATTGCCGCAGGCATACGGCACCTTCACGTTGGAAACGTTCGACTGTTTCGGCGTCAATCATGAGGTTAATGCCCCGAGAATCTCTTCAAGCAGCGCGGGCCCCCGGTAAGCAAATCCCGTGTACACCTGGATGAGGTTTGCGCCCGCGCCCAATGTCGCCCGGGCAGCAGCCGCGTTCACAATACCGCCAACGCCGATAATCGGGAAGTGGGTCCCCAATTCCGCGCGAAGTTGCGAAATCACCCGCAGTGACAGCGGGTGCAGCGGTGCGCCGCTCAGTCCCCCCTGCTCTTGAGCGGGCGGCGACGGATCCAGCCCGCTACGACCGGTTGAGGTATTGGTGGCGATCACTCCGTCGATCTGAAGCGTGCGCAAATCCAGCGCCAGCGCAGTCACTTGCTCGGCGCTCAAATCCGGCGCAACTTTGACCAGCAACGGCACTCGTTTCCCATAGCGATCCTGCAGGACGGCACGCTCTTCAAGCAACGCGCCGAGGATTCTCCCCAGCCCGTCGCTCGATTGCAATTCGCGCAGGCGCAACGTGTTGGGCGAGGAGATGTTTACGGCGATGTAGTCGGCTGCGACATAAACCTTACGCATGCAGGCGACGTAGTCATCCTGAGCTCTATCCAGCGGCGTATCGAAGTTCTTGCCGATGCTGATGCCGCGTACTCCGCGATATCGGCTGCCGGAAATCTGTGCGACCAGATGATCGACGCCCTTGTTGTTGAAACCCATGCGATTGATGAGCGCGCGGCTCGCCGGAATTCTGAACATGCGAGGCTTGGGGTTTCCCGGCTGCGGTCGCGGCGTCACGGTCCCGAGTTCAATATGGCTGAATCCCAAAGCGCCCAACCCATCCAGGCAATCGCCATTCTTGTCGAAGCCCGCCGCGAGACCGAGCGGATGCGGGAAGTTAAGCCCGCAGCAGCGCACTGCCAAGCCGGCCGCAAATTCTTGCGCCGGCAACAGCGGGCGCAGTCCGCGCAATGCGGCCAATCCGAGGTCGTGGGCCAGTTCCGGATCGATTCGCGTGAGAACCGGCAGTCCAGCGCGAGCAGCGAGCGATAGTGCGCGCCGCATCATGTCAAACGGTACGCCGGCCGTTCAAGGCCGCTACTTAGGCGCGGCCGCGGGGGCATAGTGCACATGGGTAATCTTCCACGCACCCGCTGCTTTGAACCATATGTCGGTTTCCTGGAAGAGCTCGTTTTTTACCTTCTTGTCCGCTTCCTGGGTCTTCAGGTGAAGCAGGTAGCTGGCGATGGCAGTATCGCCCTGCGGGCTGAATCGTATGTGCAGGTCTGAGATCGTGCCGGACTGAATCTGCGCCCCCGTCTTGAGGTATTCGGTCCATTCCTTCTTGTAGCTAGGGATATCCGTGCGCCCTTCCGGAAACCACAGAACGGCGTCATCCGTGTAGAAGGCGAAATACTTATCCAGATCATTCGCCGCATAAGCGGCATTGAAGTCCGCTTCGAGTTGCCGAATGTCGGCTTTGGGGCCTGCGTTGGCGAGCGCCGTTAGTCCAAATAGCATTAAGGCAGCGATATATACAGTGGACATCTTCATGGGGATCTCGCATTTTTGGT
Source organism: Gammaproteobacteria bacterium (assembly GCA_043742845.1). Classification (GTDB taxonomy): domain Bacteria; phylum Pseudomonadota; class Gammaproteobacteria; order Steroidobacterales; family Steroidobacteraceae; genus Bog-1198. Next base: position 152 of record JAYTXS010000269.1, on the reverse strand, counting down.
TGTGATTGCGGGCTTTCATTATAGCGACAACCCATGACGCGCGGTCCCGCGCCCTGTGAGATGCGCATCGACTAAATCTGCACGAAGCCACTGGTTTTCGCCATTGACCGTCTTTTGGGCGGCGGCGCCTAATGTAGCTATTCGGCCAATGG